>JBBRVM010000163.1:0-7786 GCA_038246865.1 Burkholderiales bacterium | reverse complement strand
GGCTGGCGGAGCCTGCGTGATCGAGTTGAACTTGAATTCAAAGCACCTGAACCGAACATCGCAATTTCACTGCCGAGCGTCGACGAAACCCGCATCGAAGCGTTGGCGCTTCCAACCACAGCGGCGTCCCCAGCTATTTCCATTGTGATCCCAGTTTACGGTCAGCACCCAACCACCTTCGCCTGCCTCAAGAGCATCGCCGCTGAACCACCGCGACATAGTTTTGAAGTCGTCGTCATGGACGACTGTTCGCCTGACCCGGCGGCCACGGCTTTGGCATCGGTGCTAGGCGTACGCATCATTCGTAACGAGACTAATCTCGGATTCATCGGCAACGTCAATGCGGGCGCACAGGCTGCTCTTGGTGAGTGGTTGATCATTCTTAATAATGACACCGTGCTCAGGCCAAACGCGCTCAACGCGCTGCTCGACACGTTTGACCACCACACCAACGTGGGCCTGGTCGGCGCCAAGCTGCTTAACGCCGATGGCACCGTTCAGGAGGCCGGCGGCATTGTCTGGAAGGACGGCAGTGCATGGAATTGGGGCCGCGGGCAAAACCGCGAAGACCCGCGATTTAACTTCGTGCGTGACGCAGATTATTGTTCGGGTGCAGCGCTCGCCATTCGGCGCGATCTGTTTCTGGAAATGGGTGGATTTGACACCTTTTACGCACCTGCTTATTACGAAGATACCGACCTTGCGTTTCGCATTCGTGCGCGCGGCATGCGAGTGCTCTATCAGCCCGCCGCTGAAGTCTTCCATCTGGAAGGCGTGAGCCACGGACGCGACGAAAACAGCGGCATCAAGGCCTATCAGGTGACGAACGCCAAGAAGTTCTTCGAGCGTTGGCAATCCACCCTCGCGGCGCACCGCGAAAACGCGGCGGCACCTGAGCTGGAAGCGCATCGCGACAGCGTCAGCAACATTCTCATCGTCGAAGCCTGCATGATCACACCGGATCAGGACGCTGGTTCTGTGCGTTTGCTCAACATGCTGAAGATGCTGAAGCGTGATGGCCACCATGTGACCTTTGTTGCGGACAATCTGGAATACAAGCACAAGTACGTCGCGCTGTTGCAACAAATCGGCGTTGAAGTTTTGCACGGTGCGTTCGCCGGAACCGTTCGCAAAGTGCTGCAGACGCGCGGCCAGTCGCTCGACGCGATCATGTTTTGTCGCCACTACATTGCATCCCGTTATGTCGATCAGGTGCGAGCATTCGCGCCTCACGCGCGCATTATTTTTGACACGATTGATCTGCACTTTGTCCGCGAAGAGCGCGAGGCCGCCTTGCGCAACGACGCCGCCATGTCGCGTGCAGCGGCGGTCACGCGCGCGAAAGAGCTTGGCGTCATGAAACATTCCGACCTCACGCTCGTGGTGTCCGAGTTCGAAAGAGCGTTGCTCGGTGACATTCTGCCAACCGCCAAAGTCGACATCATTTCGCTCATCAATGACGAGGCCGCTAAACCACGTCCGTTTTCCGAGAGGAGTGGCATCCTCTTCATCGGTGGCTTCCGGCATCCGCCCAATGTCGACGGCGTCACCTGGTACATCACCGAGGTGCTGCCGCATGTGCGTCGCGCGCTACCTGACGTCATCACCACCATCGTCGGCAGCAACATGCCCGACTCACTAAAGGCGCTGGCGTGCGACGGCGTGGACATCAAAGGCTTTGTCGAAAACACGGAGCCGCTGCTGCTCAATGCCCGCGTTTCTATCGCACCACTGCGCTTTGGCGCAGGCATCAAAGGCAAGATCAACGAAGCGATGAAATATGGTATTCCAGTCGTTGCCACTGTCTGTGCCGTTGAAGGCATGCACCTGGTACCTGAAGAAGATGTCCTCGTGAGCGACGACCCGGAAGCGTTTGCTCAGGCGATTGTACGGGCATACAAGGATGAAGCACTCTGGAAAAAACTATGCGGGGGCGGCTTGCAAAACGTAGAGCGGCACTTCTCGATCAATGCCGCTTCGCCCGCAGTACGGCGGGTGTTTGCGAAACGTTGAAGCTGACGGCGGCCTGCCTGTTCCATGTCTAAATCAATAATGACGCGAAGCCGAGCCGCAGACGGTGCGTGAGCACGGCAAGGCGATGGCGACAAAGTCAGTTTTGATTTAGACATGGAATTTCGCGTTCAGCAAAGTTTCGCAGTAATCCACGCAATTGCCAGATCAACCTGCTGGTAGCCTAAAAAAACTACCGCGAGTGCGACACTTGCCGCCGTCCACAATGTCACGCGCAGCAGCAGACGCCGCCTTGGCGCAGCAGCATCAGAGAGCTTGTCGTCGGAGGTAAACGGTACATTTGTCACATTGCCATTTTACGATTGCGCTGCGCTCAAGTCCAATTGAGACAACGCGCTGAGGCCGCTGATGTTCAAGATCGACTATTACGCATCCGAATACAGAAACTGGCGCTGGCAGGTACCAGAATTTTTCAATATAGCCAACGCCTGCGCGCATCGCTGGGCAGACGACGCTGAGCGCGCGACACACGTTGCGATTCAGTGGGAAGACGAAGACGGCAGCACCGACGCGGTGACTTACGCTCAATTGAGCGAATTGACACATCGTTTTGCACATGCGCTCCAGTCGCTGGGTATCGCTGCGGGAGATCGCGTGGCGATTTGTTTGCCGCAACGCATCGAGACCGCTGTGTCGTTGCTCGCGACACTTCAGCTTGGCGCGGTAGCCGTGCCGCTTACCGTGCTTTTTGGCCCGGATGCGCTGGCCTATCGACTCACACATGCCGATTGCAAATTGGTCATCTGCGACGAGTCGTCGCTCGCCAATGTGCTGGGTATCCGGGCGCAGCTCCCGAATTTGCGACACGTGATCACCTGCGCGGGAGCCGATACTGGCGCTGCCGATGCCGACACAGCGGTCATCAGCTGGAACGACCTTTGCGCAAACGGCACCCCGCTCACCAGCGTCGCCGCGACAGTGCCCGACGACGCCGCACTCATCATCTACACTAGCGGAACCACCGGCCCCGCCAAAGGCGCGCTCATTCCGCATCGCGCGATGCTCGGCAATCTCTCGGGCTTCACTTATTCACACAACCAGTTCCCGCAGCCCGACGACGTGTTCTGGTCGCCCGCTGATTGGGCGTGGACGGGTGGGCTGTGGGACGCGCTGTTGCCCACGCTGTACTACGGACAAACCATCGTCGGTTACCGTGGCCGCTTCGACCCGGAAAAGGCGTTTTCGCTGATGGAGCGCCACCACGTCACCTGCACCTTCCTGTTCCCGACCGCGCTCAAAATAATGATGAAGGCGGTGCCCTGGCCACGGCAGCGCTACGACCTCTACCTTCGATCAGTCATGAGCGCCGGCGAGAGCGTCGGTGCATCGGTATTTCAATGGGTCGAACGCTCGCTCGGCATTACCCTGAACGAGATGTTCGGGCAAACCGAACTCAACTATGTCGTTGGCAATTGCGCCGCGCTATGGCCGGCCCGCGCAGGCAGCATGGGACGCGCTTATCCGGGCCATCAAATCGCGGTCGTTGACCACCTTGGCAAGCCGGTAGCCATGGGCGAAACCGGCGACGTCGCCGTGAATCGTCGTGACATTCACGGCGATCTTGACCCCATCTTCTTCCTGGGCTATCTCGGCAACGAAGCGGGCACGCGCGACAAATATTCGGGCGACTGGTGCCGCACCGGCGACATGGCGCGCATGGACGTCGACGGCTACCTTTGGTACGAGGGCCGCAGTGACGACGTGATCAAAAGCGCGGGCTACCGCATCGGCCCGGCGGAAGTAGAAAGCTGCCTGATCCAGCATCCCGCGGTCGCACTCGCCGCCGTCATCGGCAAGCCCGACAGCGAGCGCGGCACCATCGTCAAAGCGTTCATCGTTCTCGGTCCGGGCTACCAGCCCAGCGACACACTCGAAGCCGAACTCGCCAAACACGTGCGCGGGCGACTCGCGCCGTACGAGTATCCAAAAGAATTTGAGTTCATCGACGCATTGCCGATGACCACGACCGGGAAAATCCAGCGTAAGGTGTTGCGGGATCGGGAAATTACGAAAGCTTCCGAATGATCACGACATTGGCCCTGACCCGATTTCGCTACTTCACACGCCGTGAAGACTATTTGCGCTGGCTTTCGTCGCCTGAAGTCCAGCGCTCGCGGCGCGCGCATGAATCTGCCGTGGTTGAGGCGACGCTCGCGGCCCCTGTCGGGATGCATTGTCACGCGCATGGGGGTATGGGTCAGTTGATTGTGCCCGAGCGTCAGGGTGATTTTTACAACTGGCGGGAATCGGGCGCTTGCAGCGTTTGCGATAACGTCTCGCGGGTGCGGCTGGCCGCAGAGTGGATAGCTCGCGCGGCACAAAATTACCGCGAACCACGGATCTACGTCACCGAGCAACTGACGCCGCTTTACAAAACGCTGCGTAGCGCCTTCCCGTCTCTTGTCGGAAGTGAGTACGTGCCTGAGAGGCTCGCCCGCATCAAATCGAGCGCGACGCTAGCGATGTATACCGCCGACGTTAACGCGCGGATTCGGCATGAAGATGTGTGCCAGCTCACGTTCGCGGATGCCTCACTCGACTTGATTGGCAGCTTTGATGTTTTGGAGCATGTTCCGGACTATGCGCAGGCAATCGCCGAATTCTTTCGCGTCCTCGATATCGGCGGGCAACTGTTGCTCACCGCACCGTTCCTTGCTGGCTCTGCAACGACGCTAGTTCGTGCTCGCGTCGTGGATGGCGCTGTGGAGCATCTGGAGCCGGCCGAACATCATGGCAATCCCACTATTCCTGGCGATGGCGTACTTTGCTATTACCACTTTGGCTGGGACCTGCTGGACGCGCTGCGCGCTGCAGGTTTTCGCAGCGTTGCCGTAATCGATGCGTGGGGGGCAGAGACGGCAGTATTCGGCGACCAGCTTGCGGTGGTTGCCACGAAATAACGAGAAAAATCGCATATGTCAATCGCATCTATCTCAGGGGGCGTTTGCGCCGCTACTGCGGCATTTCTGCAGAACGATTCAACACCGTGACTGTATATCGCCCGGCAACAATGTATTTCACACCTTGGAAATCTTTCACGCGGCGCATCGCCGACCCCACGGCGTCACTGTATGCCGGAGGCCGGTCAGTTGGATCGATTGGCATGATTACGGCATCTATTTGAGCTAGCTTCAAAAAACGAAGGAACCCGGCTTCGGTCGCGATGTACTCGGGCCGAGAGTACCCGACAGTCTCAATGGATTCAAAACGAGTCGATAGCCAAAAAGCGTTTACTTCTCTGTTGACATAGCCGACCACTCGCAGCGGCTTAGGCAAGCTATGCAGATATTGCTCTACCTCCGCGAGCCCAGTGTAGGCCAGCACAGCGCTTCGTCGCTCTGGTGTATCGATCGTGCTTCGCGATAAGTCGACATCCCACCTACGCGTCCCCGGTGGATCCCACCACGCATTGGCAAAGCTGAATGAGACATGAAACAAGGCGGAGACCGCCATTGCCGCCAGAGACAGGCGATCCTCGGTTGAGCCGCGTTCCGTGACCTGCGTCAAACAAGTTACTGCGCTACAGATCGCAATAAACAGAGGGACGATAAGGTAGTTTCCATCGCCGCCGCGGCTATGATATTTGGCACCAAAAGCAAGAAGCAAACCGCAAAAAATCAGCGGGGTAAAAAGAAAACTCTGCTCGACTGACAGCGCAAATTTCCGGCGATAAGCCCACCCACAATAGACGCCAAAAAGCGCCAGCGACAGCCATATGTTGCCAATCCACGTGATAACCAGATTGCTCAGTCTGGATGGGAAGAAAAGCATATCAATCATCACGCCGGGGACTTCCGACCAGACTTGAGGCCAGGTCCAACGTAGCGTACCCGCAGGTTCAATAAACTGAAATCCGAGCCACGTCCAAATCTGGATCAACGGATCCGGGCCAATGGTGGGCATGCCAGTGAGAGACCAGGTGCGCCACATGAACACTAGAGAGAGGCCAACCGCACCGATGCAACATGCTCTCGCAAGGCCACTAGACGCTGACCAGTCAATGAACGCTCCATCAGCTTCAGAGGGGCTGCGTGCTTGGCGACGACTAAACCACCAAGATGCGACCGCCACCGATAGACCAAGCACACCCACATACGGAATCGCGACTAATTTGCATTGCATCGAGAGCAAAGCGGCGCTAGCCGCAAACAACACGTCGTTGACGTCGCGATGTCTAAACGCGCGAAATAACAACCATACCGATAAAAGAACGAAGAAAGACGCGATCAAATCCGGCTTCGGCGTCAACGCGGAATTGGCGATTGCCGGAATCGTCATTGCAACAGCAGCGGCGGCGGTAGATAGCCCGTCTCGCGCGCCACCGTCGAAGCACAACCTATGCACAAGAAGGCCGACGAGACCTAATATTCCGACGTTCAGCGCAATCGGATAACTGAAATCGGGGACTGCGCTTAACGGGAGCAGCAACAATTCGAACTAACTTGGGAAAATAGAAGACCGGAAACACAAGCCCAGTCTCGTCGAACAAGGACTTCTCTGGAGCCAAGACGAACTCGGGACGAAGTCCGTACCACAGTGGGTCGAACCCAACGGTGTTGTTACTGCGGGCCATCAACACCAATATCCACACGACGAAGGCGGCCGTCCACCACCGTTGAGCGCGCGGCAGCTCCCAAGCGCGGCGAAAAAGACGTATCGAAGCGAGCGGCGGACGAAGCCATGCGAACGCTACCACGGCACAGACGACGGTCACAGCGGCGAGATCAACAGGACGACCGAAACCAACCGCTGAAGCGATGAGCAACACGGCAATCCACACGATCGTCCCGATCAGAAAATTGCAAAAAAACAGCGACCCGTCAGGCATTTCTGGCGACATGAATCGGTGCCTTAACCACGCCCCAATCAAAAGCAAGAACTCGACGCAGGCGAGACCCGCCAGCGTCGGTAAATCGACGTGATGCCGCCTCAGATAGAAAGCAGACAATCCCAGACAGAGAATCGCTGCCGTGCGAAAACGCGTCCGCCCCAAAGCGAATACCTTAAGGAATAAAGCACGACAACTTCGATGCCGCCTTGGACATAGGCGCGTTCACGGATGTGCCACCAAAGCACCCGCCCAGGCGCGTATAAATCAATCACCGGCAGAATAAAGAAAACTGCGAAAACAAGCCCCCAACTGATGGCGATCCAGCCACTACGCCCGCCTGTGATACCGCGCAGATAAAGTCTACTCATGCCTGTTTGGAATTCGCATGCGCGCGACTCGCTAAGTTTTGTGACTTCGACGTACCTGTCGAACGCACCACTTTTCGAATCAAAAAAGCAGGTCTCCGCTTGCTTTCCAGGAAAGTTCGCCCGAGGTATTCGCCAATCATGCCGATGCCCATTAGCTGCAGGCCTCCCAACAACAGCACGGCGACGAGCAGTGATGCATAACCGGGCAGATCGACACCCCAGACTAGAGTGCGCAGGGCGATCCAACCTCCCCAAAGAATCGCCGCAAACGCCACGACAAGCCCAAGATAAGTCCAGATTTTTAAAGGTGAAATCGAAAAACTCGCGATGCCTTCGATCGCAAAGTTCCACAGTTTCCATGCGTTGAATTTCGAAGTTCCTGCTGCGCGCACATCGCGACGATAGTCGATGGTCGTAGTTTTGAAGCCGACCCACGCAAAGAGGCCCTTCATGAAGCGGCGCCCTTCAGGCAGCGCGTTCAAGGCCTCAACGACCACCCGATCCATCAATCTGAAATCGCCAACGTCAGCGGGAATTTCAACGTCGGCAACGGCGT
>JBBRVM010000162.1:0-7806 GCA_038246865.1 Burkholderiales bacterium | reverse complement strand
AGCCAAGGATGCGGACTGACCCATCGCTTAACCGGAGCCCAAACGGCACGACACCCGCCCGACTCGAACGTTAGTCATCAGAAACACTCATTCACGGAGCAATCAGCTTGAATACCAGACACAGACACACCCAGCCCGACGACTTCGATTTCATCATCGCCAATTGGACGGTCGAACACAGCAGGCTCAAGGAGCGCCTTACCGGATGTCAGGAGTGGGTGGACTTCAGTGGCGAGTCAAGCACGAGAAAAATTCTGGGGGGCCTTGGCAACGTTGAGGACAACCTGCTTTACCTGCCAGAGGGCGACTATCGTGCCGCCGCTTTTCGTTCCTACGATACGGCATCGAAGCAGTGGGCAATCTGGTAGCTGGATACAAGGAATCCGCATAGCCTTGACGTGCCTGTCATCGGTCAATTTAAAGACGGAGTGGGCGTGTTCGACGCCGATGACATACTGAATGGCATCGCGATTCGGGTGCGCTTCACATGGTCAATTCCGGCCGATGGGGATCCTCGCTGGGAGCAGGCATTCTCGGTCGACTCGGGGGTCACATGGGAAACCAACTGGAAAATGAAGTTCACGCGTCGCGTCGAACGGCTCGACTAACGCCTCACTCGCAACCCGATGTACTTTGGCCTGAGCCTGTTGCTTCACCGTCAACGTCACCCTTTGTGCAAAACCTTCGCCACCGGGTGGTGCCGCAGGCGAAACGCATCGGGCATCCCCGAGCCCAAAAGCGGCCGCAGATAGAGGCGAAAAGCATCGGTGACGTCGGTACCGCTGGCGCTGATGAATTCGTCTTCCATCGTGCGCGTCTTTCCGGCCACCATCTCAAGCGGCATCAGTTCGTAATCGACCGAATAGAAGCCTGTGCGCTTGATGGCGACCGAGCCATTCAACTTGCCCCACATGGCAAACTGAACGGCCTTCTCGCCCACCTCGCGCGCCTCCCGCTGATCCACGTCGGACACACAGCCAATGAAAGAACGCTGAAGATAGCCAAAGGTGTCGCCGCGCACACGCTTGATGCCGAGCTTGCTTTTGATCTCCTCGCACAACAAGTCAGCCAGCGCACCGGTGCCGGAGAGCCGCACATTGCCGTGTGCGTCGCGCTCAAGTTCTTTAGACAGCAAGCTCAGTAGCGGGGTGCCGCTTGCGTCATGGATGCCTTCAGACACCGCAATGACACAGCGTCCGTAGCGTTCGAAGGTAGCCTTTACATCCGCCAGAAATTTTTCCAGCGCAAAGGTACGTTCGGGGACGTAAATCAGGTGCGGACCGTCATCCGGAAATTTTTTTCCCAACGCGGATGCGGCGGTCAAAAAGCCCGCGTGCCGTCCCATCACGACCCCGACGTAGACACCCGGGAGCGCTGCGTTATCCAGATTGGCGCCGCCAAAAGCCTGCGCCACAAAGCGCGCTGCGGAGGGAAAGCCGGGGGTGTGGTCATTGCCCACCAGATCGTTGTCAATCGTCTTCGGAATATGAATGGCACGCAGCGGGTAATTGACCATGCGCGCCTCCTCGCTGACGATGCGCACCGTGTCTGACGAATCGTTGCCGCCGATGTAGAAGAAATGCCCGATCTCATGCGCCTGCAGCACTTTGAAAATCTCGTGGCAGTACTTGGCGTCGGGTTTGTCGCGGGTCGAACCCAATGCCGACGACGGTGTCGTCGCCACCAGCTCCAGGTTATGGCTGGTTTCCTGAGTGAGGTCTACAAAATCCTCGTTGACAATGCCGCGCACACCGTGGCGCGCGCCGTAGATACGGCTCACTTCGTTGAACCGCCGCGCCTCCAGCGCCACGCCGACCAGAGACTGGTTGATGACCGCGGTGGGGCCACCGCCCTGGGCGACAAGAATTTTTCCGGATGTCATTGCTTGGCTACCGTTATTTGCAAAAGGGGGCTCAGGGACGAGGGTTTGCTGCTGTTTGAGCCGACTGCGCAAATAGTAGCGCTGACAATCCCGATCTCGCAGGGCTTCGTGCCAGCGCTTCTTTTCGCCGTCGCTGGCTGCGCCTTCGGGGCTTCTTTGCTACCGGCTGCCGCAATGTTCGCGGCATTGATCCTGATCCGCCAGTCTCCTGAGGGGTGGGAGATCACCCATTCAGCACTTCTCAACGCAGGCAGCGTCTCTTCAGGGTGCCTCTAATAATTCATTTTTGGGGATGCAGTGTTAGAAGCCCGGAGCGCAGCAGCCGCAATGTACGCTCTGGTACATGAGGATTGCGAGCACCGCGCGACGACACAATGCGCCCCACAAATGCATCATTAGAGGTGCTCTTCAGATGTCCGGCGACCCAAGGCAAGCGCGAATTCGGTGCCTTATGTTGCTCTGTGGCATGAAACACAATGCGAACGGCACCGCGTCCCGTCAACCCAAAGCCACCACCATCCGGTGGTACAACGGAATGCCGACGATCACGTTGAACGGGAACGTCACCGCGAGCGCCGGCGGAATCGCCAGGCCCAGATTGGCATGAGGCAGCGCAGCACGCATCGCCGAAGGTGCGGCGATGTAGCTCGCGCTGGCGAAGAGGACGGCCGTGAGCGTTCGATCACCCACGCCAAAGCCCAGCCCCTTGGCGATCAGCGCGCCAAACACTGCGGCTGACACCGGGAAAATCACACCGAAAATAGCCAGAAATACGCCGCTCTTTCGAAGCTCGGGAAACTGGCGTGCCGTGATCGCGCCCATCTCCAGCAACAGGAAGCAAACCACGCCTTTGAACAGGTCGAAAAAGAGCGGTGCGAAAGGCTTGACGCCTGCCTCTCCGACCACGGCGCCGATCGCCATGCCGCCCAGCAACAGGAGCACACTTTTGCCAAACAGGAGCTCGCGCGTGAACTCAACCCGATGGCCCGGCGATGCTTCATCACGCTTGCCCAGGATGGCCGCAAGAATCAACGCGGGCACCTCAGGTACGGCGAGATAAAACGCCATCTGCGCGCCGAATTCTTGTCCGATTTTGGCGAGATACGTTTGCGCCACAACGAACGTGATGACGCTAACCGAGCCGTAGTGAGCCGCCGTTGCTGCCGCGTCAATCCGACTCAATCTGCCAATGCGAAACAGCAAAACAAATGCGACAAACGCCAGTACGAGCGCACCAACGATGAGCGCAAGCGCAGGCACGATGAGGGTCGCGAAGTTGCTCTTGGAGATCGCAACGCCGCCCTTCAAGCCGAGCGCCAACAGAAGAAATATCGTCAGCGCTTCAAGGAGGGGTTTCGGTAACTCAAGGTCGCTCTTGAGCGCGCCGCCGATGACACCGAGAATGAAGAATTGGACGACGGGGTCTAGAGACATGAGCTAAGCAACTTTCAAAGTACTTCAGCCGCGAACCCTATCCTACCGCCAATTTTCCGCCGGTCGCGTGAACAAACCACGCGTTCTCATTAACCACCCAGATACGCAGCCTTCACTCGCGGGTCAGCCAACAATGTTTTCGCATCTCCCGTCAGCGTAATCTCCCCTGACTCCAGCACGTAGCCGCGATTGGCATGCTCCAGCGCGAGCTGCGCGTTCTGCTCAATGAGCAAAATCGTGGTGCCGCGTCTGGCGATCATCCGGATGATCTCGAATATTTTTTCCACCATCAGCGGAGCTAAGCCCATCGATGGTTCGTCGAGCATCAAAAGCTTCGGCTGCGCAAGCATGGCGCGACCGATGGCGAGCATTTGCTGCTCACCACCTGAGAGCGTCCCAGCCATTTGCAGCGTGCGCTCTTTGAGGCGCGGGATCATGGTGTAAACCTCGTCAACCTCGACAAGTATTTGCGCCTTGTCGTTCCGTGCGTACGCGCCCATCAGCAGGTTCTCGTGCACGTTCAGGCGGGCGAATACGCCGCGACCTTCGGGGCACAGCGCGATACCCAAACCGACCAGCGCATGTGAAGGAACGCCGGTGATGTCCTGACCTTTGTAGGTGACCTTGCCGCCCGCGGGTTTGATCAGGCCTGAGAGGGCGCGCAGGGTGCTCGACTTACCGGCGCCATTCGCTCCGATTAACGTGACCAGTTCGCCTTCGTCGACGTGAAAATCGATACCCTTGATCGCCTTGATGCCGCCGTACGAGACTTCCAGCTTTTTGACGTCCAGGGTCGGGTTCACTTCGTCACCTCCGTGTGCGCGCCGCCTAGGTACGCTTTAATCACGGCGGGGTCTTTTTGAATTTCCGCCGGGGTTCCGTCGGCAATCTTTCGACCGTAATCGAGCACGGCGAGGTGATGACAGACTTTCATCACGAGGCGCATATCGTGCTCGATCAACATGACGGTGGTTCCGTCTCTAGCGATGCGCTCGATGAGTTCACGGAGCGCGATGGTCTCGGTGGCGTTCATGCCAGCAGCAGGTTCATCGAGCGCGATCATCTTCGGATCGGTTGCCAATGCACGCGCGATTTCGAGTCGCCGCTGCTCACCGTAAGCGAGCGTACGGCTCTTGTCGCCCGCACGTTTTGACAAACCGATGTATTCGAGCAGTTCATGCGAGCGTTGCGTAATTGCAGCTTCTTCGCGACGGGTTGCAGGCGTACGAAAAATCGCGCCAAACGCGCCCGCTTTGGTGCGCACATGACGACCGACCATCACGTTTTCGAGCACTGACATTTCCCCGAACAGGCGGATGTTCTGGAATGTTCGCGCGATGCCGACTTCCGCGACCTGATGCGGCAACTTCACGTTGAGCGGCTTGCCGTCAAACACGAATTTACCTTCGTCGACCTGGTACAGGCCGGTCAGCGTGTTGAAGAAAGTCGTCTTGCCAGCACCGTTCGGGCCGATGAGGCCGAAGATCGACGCGCGCGGAATTTCCATCGACACATTGTCGAGCGCCGTGACGCCTCCGAACTTCTTGGTGACGCCTTCTGCGCTGAAGAGTATGTCCGCCATTATTTCTTCTCCGGTGAAGGCCACAAGCCCGCTGGTTTAAACAGCATGATCAAAATCATGGCGAGCGAGAAGATCAGGTTGCGCAACACTTCGGGGGCGATAACCACGATACCGAATATTTTCTGCTGCATGTTTTCGTCGGCGGCGTAGCGAATTACTTCGGGCATTGCCGAGAGCAATACTGCGCCTAGGATCACGCCGGGAATGTGCCCCATCCCACCCAGTACGACCATCGCCAGAATCATGATGGATTCAAGCAGGCCGAACGATTCCGGGCTGACGAAGCCCTGCATCGATGCGAACAAACCGCCCGCGAGGCCACCGGTCAGCGCACCAAAAGCGAAGGCGGCGAGCTTGACGTTTCGTGTGTTGATGCCCATGGCTTTTGCGGCGATTTCGTCTTCACGTAATGCTTGCCATGCGCGACCGATGCGCGAATGCTGCAGGCGCGACACACCGATGATCGACAGAATCGTGAATGTCAAAAAGACAAAGTAGTAGAGTTGCAAACTGGTGATTTGCAATCCAAATAGTTCGAGTCCATTACTGATTTTGAACCCAAAAAAATTCAGCCCATCAATGCCAGTAATGCCGCGCGGCCCGTTGGTGATGTTGTACCTTACATCCGACCACGGCAGGCCCACCTTGTCGAAATTGTTCATGAGGATGCGTACGATTTCACCGAAACCCAGCGTCACAATCGCAAGGTAGTCGCCTCGTAGTTTGAGCACCGGTGTGCCGAGTAGTAAGCCCGCGAGCGCAGCCAAAAATGCGCCCAACGGCAGCAATACCCAGAACGGATAGTGCAAATTGAAATGCGCGGAAGCCAGGAGCGACCAGGTATACGCACCCACCGCGTAGAACGCGACATAGCCCAAATCGAGCAGGCCCGCGACGCCTACCACCACGTTCAGGCCGAGCGCCAACATCACGTAGAGCAGCGTCATGTTCAGGATGCGCACCCACGCTTGCCCAAGCGCACCTGCGGCGAACGGCAAGATCAGCAGCAGCACGCCAAGCACCGCCAGCGCAATCATCTGACTACGTCTGGTCAGCAGAAGTTTGTTCAGTGCGTTCATGACTACGCCCTCTCTGCGACGCGCTCGCCCACCAAACCTTGGGGCCGGAAGATCAGCACCAGAACGAGCACAACGAAGGCGAAGATGTCTTTGTAATCGCCGCGCACGAAGATAAGTCCGACGTTTTCCACCAGCCCCAGAATCAGCCCGCCGACCATCGCGCCCCACAGGTTGCCGATGCCGCCCATGACCGCTGCCGTGAACGCTTTCAGGCCAAGCATGAAGCCCATGTAGTAATGCGCCTGACCGTAATTGGAAGCTACCATCACTCCAGCAACTGCGCCGAGGCCTGAGCCGATAGCGAACGTAATGGCAATGATTTTGTTGATGTCGATGCCCATGAGGCCTGCGACTTTCTGGTTCTCGGCGGTGGCGCGCATGGCGGTGCCGACTTTGGTGTTGTGCACCAGCCAGAGGAGTCCAGCCATCAAACCGAAAGAAGTCAGCAGAATGACGATTTCATTCAACGTTATGGTGATGTGACCAATCACAATGGGAGCTTTCGAGATCAGTTCCGGGAACGAGAAATAGTTGCGGCCGAACACGAGAATGGCTAGTTGCTGTAACAGAATCGATACGCCGATTGCGGTGATCAGCGGTGCCAGTCGCGGCGCATTGCGCAGTGGCCGATAAGCGATGCGTTCAATCAACACGCCGACAATTGCGCAGGCAATCATCGCGGCCAGAATCGCGACTAGCAGCGCCAGAAGCGGCGGCGCACCCATCGACAGCAATCCCTTCGCAGCGAACAGCGAGGTGAGCCCGCCGATCATCACGATTTCTCCGTGTGCGAAGTTGATGAGCTGCAAAATACCGTAAACCATCGTATAGCCCAATGCAACCAGCGCATACACGCTGCCTACAACCAGACCATTGACGATTTGCTGGAGCAATACGTCCATAACTATGTGTTCCCCGCTTTTAAAAGTAATCGTTAGAGGTAGCCGACACGATGAGGGCTTCCTCCCTGAAGGCCATCGGCGTCTATTCGCTATTTATGGGCTCATTTTGCACTGAAACAATACACTGGGTTATGCCGATATCCCTAGTCCGCATACCTGCTGCACGAGCTTGCACCCACTGGTGCACAACTCATGCCACTAGAAGCGCGACGTTGCCGCCGGCTGCCACCGTGTTGATCGTAATTGTTTGCTCGCCAATGAAGCGCGGCAGATAGAACGGCCCACCCGCCTTCGGCCCGGTGCCCGAGAGGCCTTCGCCGCCGAACGGCTGCACACCGACGACAGCGCCGATGATGTTGCGGTTAACGTAGATATTGCCGACGTGAGCACGGTGCGCGAGGCTCGCAGCGCGGCTGTCGATGCGGGTTTGAATGCCGAGCGTGAGTCCGAATCCGAGCGCGTTGATCTGATCAATGACGGCATGCGGGTCGCCGGTCCAGCGGACGACTTGCAGAACGGGGCCGAAGATTTCCTGTTTGACGCTGGCGATTGCGGGGACTTCGAACAGTTGGGGTGCAACGAGATTTTGATTGCTGTTTTCAGCGCTGGGCGCGGCTCCCCCGAGGCGCGCGACGTGCGCCGAGATGCCATCGAATGCTTCGCGATCAATCAGCGGGCCGACGTCAGTTGCCAGTTGCGATGAATCACCCACCGCGAGTTCTCGCTTCGCGCCGTGCAGCATGTGGATTACCTTGTCGGCAATTTCTTCGTGCAGACATAAGAGCCGCAAAGCCGAGCAGCGCTGCCCGGCGGAGCGGAAGGCGGACTGCACCACGGCATCGACAACGTGTTCCGGCAGCGCCGTTGAGTCGACCAGCATCGCATTGATACCGCCCGTTTCCGCGATCAGCGGCACGATAGCGCCGT
>JBBRVM010000161.1:0-7823 GCA_038246865.1 Burkholderiales bacterium | reverse complement strand
CACGTTGTGCGTTACGATAATAGTGCTACCGGAGGCGACTGCGCATTCCACCACCATGTCGTCATCCGGGTCGCGCAGCAATGGTCGCCACAAAAAGTACACGTCTTGCTGGTGGGCCATCGACGCCAGGTAGCGAACAAAGTCAACAGCCTCATTCACCGTTGCGCCCGGCGGCAAATGCTCTGCGCGTGTCAAAACCGCTTGCCACTCCGTATACAGAGCAACCGTGACTGCAATCTCAAAATCAGAACTCGGCAGCATCGAAATCAACTGAAAGCTAGCCCCGTTTCTCGACCGCGCCGCTGCTACCAAAACGGAGGTATCGAGCACGATTCGCGTTGACTTTCGTATGGTCAAAATGGTTACGCCAGCATAACCAGATTATAGGCGCACAAAGCGTCGCTGCTCTGCATCAGTTCCGCCAAACCTTGAGCCCGCGCAGCGATTCCATCGCGTCAAAGTCGCTGTCGTTGTGCAGCAGCGCATGATTGTGCTCGATGCAGTAGGTGGCCTGCAGCACGTCGATGGGGCTGGCGATGGTGACGCCGCGAGAGCGTAACTCCCGGTAGTGCTGGGCAGCGGCGCGACAGATCGCGTCGCCTCCGATCATCACGACGTCGAGCGCGCGCATCACGCGATCAGCAGCGATGTAGTCACGCTCGTGACGAAAGCCGCGCAATACCTCGAACAGCGCGAGATCAGCGATAGCGATCGGAGCTGCGGCTTCGTCCAGCAATTCGGAAAGTTGATCGACCGCCGCCGTATTACGTCCGCGAAAGAAATCAATCCAGACGCTGGAATCGACCAGAATCACTTGCTTCGCGCCTTTTTCGCGACGGCCTTCGGGAGGGCGGACGCAGAATTTACGTAAGGAGGCGGTGAGGGGCTGTGTGCGACGAGAACCGTCGCAGCCGCAGCGCCCTTTGGCAATGGGCCGTCATCCCACTGCAACTGCCCACGGAGCGCGAGAATGTCGCGATACGCCGCCTTGCGCGCGAGGAGTTGCAAGCCCGCTTCCACGGCTTCGCGCTTGGTGGAGTAGGGCCCGGCTCGCATGGCAGCGTCCATCAAGTCGTCGTCGATGTCGATGTTGGTTCTCATGGCAATAAGTGCGATAGGTGCAATATGTGTAGGACACGCCCACATTGTACACATAACGCAAGCGAAGGCCAAAACCGCTTTATGGCAAGAACTCGGACAGCACCGCGCCAGTGTGCGACTTCGCTTTTGCCTTGAGCAATGCCGGCACATCGCCAGCCACCACAACATTGCCGCCGCCGCTGCCGCCTTCCGGCCCCATGTCGATGATCCAGTCGGCCTCTGCGATCAGGTCGAGGTTGTGTTCGATCAGGATAACGGTGTTGCCTGCGTCGACAAGGCGATGCAGCACGTGGATTAACTTCTCCACGTCGGCCATGTGCAGGCCGACTGTGGGTTCGTCGTGCACGTAGAGCGTGTGCGGATTGAGTTTGCGCTGACCGGCGCTTTTTTCTGCTTTCAATGTGACGGCTTCGACTGCCGCTTTGGCCATTTTTTTTGCGGTGGCTTTGGCCTTTGCGCTCAGTTTGGGCGCTTCGTGTTCGGTCAACTTGAACGTCGCTTTTACCTTCGCCAGCTCGGTGACGAGCTTTATGCGCTGGGCTTCGCCGCCGGACAACGTTGGGCTCGGCTGTCCGAGCGTTAAGTAGCCTAGGCCGACATCGCGCATGAGTTTTAGCGGATGGTGAATCAAGGTCATTGACGAGAAGAACTCCACTGCGTCGTCCACATCCATCGCGAGCACATCACCAATGGATTTACCGCGCCACAACACGGAGAGCGTTTCGCTGTTGAAACGCGCGCCATCGCAGACGTCGCACGGCAACTTCACATCGGGCAGGAAGTTCATCTCAATGGTGACGACGCCCGCCCCGGAGCAGGCGTCGCAACGGCCGCCCGCCGTGTTGAACGAGAAGCGGCCGGGGCCGTAACCGCGCATCTTGGCCTCAGACGTTTCAGCATAGAGTTTGCGGATGTTGTCCCAGAAACCGATGTAAGTTGCGGGGCAGGAGCGCGGCGTTTTTCCGATAGGGGTTTGATCGACTTCGAGCACGCGATCTACCGATTGCCAGCCTTCGAGCGAGGCGCAACCCACCAGCGCGGGCGCTTTCTTGCGGTTATTGCGTGCGCTGACGAGGGCTTCCAGATTTTCGTGAATGACTTCGCGTGCGAGCGTGGATTTGCCGGAACCGGAGACGCCGGTGATGACGCTCAGGCGGCTGAGTGGCAGCCGTGCCGTGACACTGCGCAGGTTATGCAGCGTTGCGCCTTTGACTTCTATGAAGGTGTCCGTTTTGCCCACAGGGGCGCGCATATGCAATGGGTGTTTCAGCGGATTGCGCAGGAATTTCCCGGTGATTGAAAGCGGATTCGCTTTCAGTTCTTCCGCCGTTCCCTGGGCCACAATTTCGCCGCCGCGCACACCTGCACCCGGCCCGAGATCGATGATGTGATGCGCTCGTTTGATCGTGTCTTCGTCATGCTCGACAACGATCAGCGTGTTGCCTTTCGCCTGCAATTTCTCCAGTACGTCGAGCAGAATTCGGTTGTCGCGCGCATGTAGACCGATGGTCGGCTCGTCGAGCACGTAGGCCACACCCTGCAGGTTGGAGCCGAGCTGCGCGGCGAGCCGGATGCGCTGTGCTTCGCCACCCGAGAGCGTCGGCGCGGAGCGATCCAGCGTGAGATAGCCGAGGCCCACTTCACGCAGGAAGGCGAGACGTGACTTCACTTCGGCAATGATGTCGCGGGCGATTTCTTCCTCGCGTGCGCCGAGTTTGATCTGGCTCATCGCGCGTTCGACATCGACCACCGATTGCGCGACCGCTTCGTGAATTCCCTGCTCACGGAAGCGCACGTTGCGCGCAATCGGATTCAAGCGTGCGCCGTCGCAGGACGTGCAAACCTCGAACGCCTCTTTTGCATCGAGGAACGCGTCGAGTTCACGATCCGCAAACTCTTCGCTCACGCGATCATCACGCTTGAAACCCTTGACGCTCTCGCCCGTGCCCTGACAGGTCACGCACCAGCCGTGTTTGCTGTTGAATGAGAAGAGACGTGGGTCGAGTTCGGCAAAGCTGGTGCCGCAACTTGGGCAGGCGCGCTTGGTCGAGAACACGACGAGTTCGGCCTGCTCCGTGCCCTTCTTCCACGACAGCACATGCACCACGCCTTTGCCGTATTCGAGGCCCGACGTAAGCGCGCTGCGCAACTCTTTCTCGCGCTTCACGTTCACTTCGATAGTGGCGATCGGTAGCTCGATATTGTGCTCGGCGAAGCGGTCAAGGCGCGGCCACGGCGCAACAGGAATCAGCTCATCGTCCACGCGCAGATGCGCAAACCCCTTGCCCTTTGCCCATTTCGCAAGATCGGTGTAGAGGCCCTTGCGGTTGATCACGAGCGGCGCGAGCACCGTTGCGTTTTTGCCTTTGCACTCACGCATTACACGCGCAGCAATCGCGTCGAGCGACTGCGGCTCAATCGGAACGTCACAGGTCGGGCAATACTGCGTCCCGAGCTTCATCCACATGAGGCGCAGGAAGTGATAAATCTCGGTCAGCGTCGCGACTGTTGATTTGCGGCCACCGCGAGAAACGCGCTGCTCGATGGCAACCGTTGGCGGAATGCCGTGAATGGCGTCCACATCCGGTCGCGCGGACGGCTGCACGAATTGGCGCGCATAGGCGTTCAGCGATTCGAGATAGCGGCGCTGACCTTCGTTGAAGATGATGTCGAATGCGAGCGTTGATTTGCCAGAACCCGACGGACCGGTGACCACGGTGAAGCCCTTCGCCGGGATTTCTACGCTGATGTTTTTAAGATTGTGCTCGCGTGCGTGCAACACGCTGATGTTGCGGGCGACGGCGCGCGCGAGATAGGTGCCACGGGGCTCTTCTACTTTGTGAGCCTGCGCTTTTGTTGATTCGGCGAGCGTCGCAAGATCGCGGTCGTAATCGTTGAGCGCCTTACCCGTGTGCGAACGCTTGTCCTTGCGGATCGCATCGGGCGTGCCTTCGAACAGCACTTCACCGCCCGCGTCACCGCCTTCTGGGCCAAGATCAATGAGCCAGTCGCTCGCCGCAATCACATCAAGATTGTGTTCAATGACGATCAGCGAATGGCCTGCATCGAGCAATTTGTCGAACGCACGCAAGAGCTTTGCGATGTCCTCGAAATGCAGTCCGGTCGTCGGTTCGTCGAACACGAACAGCTTGCCGCGTGGTCGTTTGGGATTGTCGGGTTTGACTCGCTTTGGAAGGCCAGAAATCGGTCGGTTATCAACGCTCTCGGCAAGATGCCCAGCGAGTTTCAGACGTTGCGCTTCACCGCCCGAAAGCGTTGGCACCGGTTGCCCGAGCCGCACGTAGTCGAGGCCCACGTCGGCCAGCGGTTGTAGCGTACGCAATACTTCCGCGCCGCCTTTAATGTCTTTGAAGAACACCAGCGCTTCGCTCACGGTCAGGTCGAGTACATCGCTGATGCTCTTGTCGTTGACTTTCACTTCGCGAACTTCGGCGCGGAAGCGCGTGCCATCGCAATCGGGGCAGCGCAAATACACGTCGGAGAGGAACTGCATCTCGACGTGCTCAAAGCCTGAGCCGCTGCATGTTGCGCAGCGGCCATTGCCTGCGTTGAAACTGAAGGTGCCAGCGGTATAGCCGCGCTCAGCAGCCGCTGTGGACTTGGCGTAAATCGCACGAACGGCGTCGAAGGCACCGACAAAACTCGCGGGGTTGGAACGCGATGATTTGCCTATGGGCGATTGATCGACGAATACCACATCATCAATGTTTTGATGACCGAGCAACAGGTCATAGGCACCGGGTGTGTCGGTGGTTTTGCCTTTGGCTTTGTACAGTGCAGGGACGAGGACGTCCTGCACCAGTGAGGATTTTCCGGAGCCGGAAACGCCGGTGATTGTGACCAGACCGCGCAACGGGAAATTGACGGTGAGGCCCTTGAGATTGTTCTCGCGAGTGTTGGTTAACGTCAGTCGATTGTCGTCATCCTGCCCAAGCGCTCGCTGCGCGCGATGGATACGCTCCCGCCCCAACAAATAGGCGGCAGTCCGCGAATCCTTTGTCGTCGCCAATTCACGCGGCGCACCATCAAAAATAATCTCCCCACCGCGCTCGCCCGGCCCCGGTCCGATGTCGAGCAGACGATCGGCGGCGAACATGATCTGCGGATCGTGCTCTACGACGACGAGCGTATTGCCCGCGTTTTTAAGTCGCTGCATTACGCCAATGATGCGTGACATGTCGCGCGGATGCAGACCGATTGAAGGCTCATCGAGTACGAACAAGGTATTGGTCAGCGATGTGCCGAGTGCTGTGGTGAGATTGATGCGTTGCACCTCACCGCCGGACAACGTGCGCGACTGCCGATCCAGCGTCAGATAACTCAATCCCACGTCGCACAAATAGCCAAGCCGTCCGCGCACTTCACCGAGCACCAGCGCGCCCGCTTCGTCAATCACATCGCCTTGCGCGCTCAGATCGAGCTCCGCCGAAAACTTGCGCACCCGCTCAATCGGCAGCAACATCAAGTCATGAATGGTGAGCCCCGGCAGCGATTCCAGCGTCTCGCGTGAGAACTTGAAATGTTTTGGCGAAAAACGCTTCGATGGCGCAAGCACCGCATCGGCATTGGCCTTCGAACCCAGCCGAAAATTGATCGAAGTCGGCTTGAGCCGCGCGCCTTCGCAGTCGTGACACGGCGTGTAAGCACGGTATTTCGACAGCAGCACCCGAATGTGCATCTTGTAAGCTTTTGTCTCCAGCCAGTCGAAGAAGCGCCGCACGCCATACCAGCGCTTGTTGGCGTCCTTCTCCCATGAGCGCCAGGTGTCGTCGCCGTCAATCACATAGCGACGATCATTGGGTCCAAGATCGCGGAAAGGCACGTCCATCGGGATGTTGCGCGCGACCATGTACTTCTTGAGATCGTCCTGACACTCCTTGAAACTTGGCGTTTGCCACGGCTTGATTGCGCCCTCAGCGAGCGTTTTGCCTTCGTCCGGAATTACCAGCCCCAGATCAACACCAATGACGCGACCAAAGCCGCGACAGGTATCGCAGGCACCGAGTGGATTGTTGAACGAGAACGATGATGCGTGCGGGTCGGTATAGGTGATGTCGCACGCGGGGCAGTGCAGGTCGGAGGAATAGCGCCAGACATTGAGCGCTGTAGGAGCGGCTTGCCGCGACCCAGTTAGCGATACCGCCGTATCGTCTTTTGCCTCGGACATTGGGTCGCGGCGAGCCGCTCCTACAAGGGCAAGATCCAGCAAAAACACATTCACCCGTCCCTTGCCATGCAACAGCGCCGCCTCCAGCGCCTCCATCACGCGCGCCTTCTCGGCCGTGCCAACGCGCATGCGATCCTGCACTACGTTGAGCACGGTCGCGCCTTCTCGCTTCTCCTGCGAATGAACACGCGTGTAGCCTTGAGCGGACAGGAAAGCCTCTACCTCGGCCTCTTTGAAATTCTCCGGCACCGTCACCGGAAACGTTATCGCAACACGCGGGTCATCCACCTTCGCCGCACGCAATTTCAAATCAATATAAATCGAATCCGACCTGTCCCGCTTCACCGCAGCGCCGCAGCCCTGACAATGCAACACCGCCAACCGCGCGAACATGAGCTTCAGGTGATCATTCACCTCGGTCATCGTACCCACGGTGGAGCGCGAAGTGCGCACCGGATTGGTCTGGTCAATGGCAATCGCGGGCGGAATGCCTTCGATGCGATCCACCTGGGGTTTGTCCATGCGGTCAAGGAACTGCCGCGCATACGGCGAGAACGTCTCGACGTAGCGCCGCTGACCTTCTGCGTACAACGTGTCAAACACCAGCGACGACTTGCCGGAGCCGGACACACCGGTAACGACGGTCAGTTCACCCGTATGAATGTCAAGATCAAGATTTTTGAGATTGTTCTGCCGCGCGCCACGAATGCGGATGTCGGTATTCGCGGCGGCAGATTGGGTATTCGGTGCGGGCGGCGCCACCGAGACGGCGGACTTACGGGACGGGCGGGCGCGGCTATTTGCCATGGATGAGCGTGCTCAAAAGAGAGGTGAAACAGCGCAGCCTCTCGCCTGCGATCATATAAACTAGTGTATATGCTGCCAGTGGTTTTTCGACACGCCGTCGATGCCGGTTTCGGCGTTCGGGAGGGGCAAAACCAGTTGATTGTTCCTATGTTTGGGTCATGACCGCAAAGGCAACCTATATTTACGCTATGAAAAATCTGCTGTTACTTTCCAATTCCCGTATGCCGACCACGGCCTATCTCGAACATGCGGTCGACGCCATTCGCGAAACGATTGGCGACGCCAAAAAGGTCGTGCTGATTCCGTATGCGAGCGTCACCATTGCCTGGGATTCGACGGCAAAAAACGTGCGTAATGCGCTCGAATCGTTGTCTGTTGAAATCACCGCCATCCATCACTTCAAAGACCCAGCCAAAGCGCTCGCCGAAGCCGACGCCATCATGGTCAATGGCGGCAACACGTTTAATCTGCTGCACCATCTGCGCCGCAAGGAAATCATCGTGCCGCTGCGCACGCAAATTCTTGCGGGTAAACCGTATGTCGGCTGGAGCGCGGGCTCCGCAATCTGCTCGCCGACCATTCGAACGACCAACGACATGCCAATCATCGATCCATCGGGACTTGATGCGCTTGGCGTGATCGATTTTCAGTTGAACGCGCATTACACCAATTCAGTACCGGAGGGCTGGATGGGCGAAACGCGCGATCAGCGATTAGCGGAGTTCGT
>JBBRVM010000160.1:0-7865 GCA_038246865.1 Burkholderiales bacterium | reverse complement strand
CGTGCCGTTGTCAACAATCACCACACCGGTGCCGACGCCGTATGCCACTTCCTTGTTCGTTTCCGGATCGGTCACGTAACCATTGACCCGCACCACCGATGGCAGAATCGTTTCGTACGCCTTCGCGGCGGGAGACGGGAGCACGACCTCCTGCAGGCTGTGCTCCACCGCAGCGTCAATGGTTTCCTGGGTCAGCTTGAACTGTTTCGGCGCGAGCCAAAAGTAGAGGCCGACAACGATGGTCAGCGTAACCAGTGCGCCCAGCGCTCCCGCCGTTGCCGCCTTGACCGTCGCGCTGTCGGGACGACGAAAAAGCAGGGAAAACGGCTTGATTGACCGATCACGAATACCTGCAAAAAATGCGCGCAGTTTCATCGACATTCACCGTGTTGTGCCATTGCCGACGGCAAGGCCTCGCTGCCATAGTAAACGTTGTGCGTCGCGAGTCAAGGCGAGATTTTGCGAATCTCTACTGCAACCACGGGTGCACCTTTTTCGTTCCGTGACAGAAAGCTACCTTACGCAAATCGGGTATTGGCTTTCTTGTGAAACGACCAGTGTTTTGGGGCTAGAGGCGGAAAACGTCACAAGTCAAGAATCAATAAAAATCGTATGTAACCCATTGCAAACGTCGATACAGCTCGAAGCTGTCAATCATTCAAGCGAATATTTTGCGTGGAGCAAGCCGCACGTCAATCGCGAGACGGTCGGCTGACGTATCGGCCAATGTAGCGTGGCCCACCGCTATTGACGCATCCGCGACATTACGAAAGCCGACGGGCCGCCGCGCTCAGCAGCGCCCGCGAATAAAGCTTGTGAAATCCAAGCAGCGCCTTGAACACAAAGCCCATCTCCGACTTGCCAGTTGACGCATTCCTCGACGGCACCACAGCCGAACCAAAGTAAAGGCGAGTCCCGCCGGGCACCTCCGCCGCCGACACCATTAGCCACGACCGCGTGCGACCGTCAATGGCGCACATGAGCAATTGATCCTCCGCCCGCGCCTCAACCCGCCACGCTGCGAACTCGTTCAGCTCGCCCGCCGCAAGCTGCCGCGCCTGAAGATCGGTGGACGGTTTCGACAGAAGCGCGCGGAGCAGCAAGCGCTCAAGCTTGAACAGCCTGCCCGTGTAGAACGCCTCCACGAACTCCGCGTGCGACACCGTGCGGGGGATGTCGGTTGTGAAGCAGTCGGTGTAGGCACCAGCATCGGCGTACGTCGTCAGTAATGCGTTGGCTGGGAGAGGGCAGGGTTGAACGTCAGGCATGGGTTGCAGTGCTTAAGCGCGCTTTTCAAGCCGATCTGCAAGCCAGACCTTAATCACCGATTGCCTCGTCACGCCGAGCCTGCTCGCCTCACGATCCAGCGAATCAATCATCCAGGTCGGGAAATCAACATTCACCCGCCGCTGCTCCTGCAGCACACGCTTTGCTTTGGACACGTCCAGCGACGCCACCAGATCAACGCCATCGTCAAACCGCTGCTCGAACTGTTTAGCTTTCATAAAGTGCATCCTCTTCTGTGCGCGCACGACGAACGGACATCAAGCGAATATGGGCCGCACGATAAGTGACAACCGCCGACCAATGCTTGTCTCCAATTAGCCCAATCGCCAGGTACCGCGGCTCATCATCAGTTTTTGCCGGGATTTCAAGCAACCGGTGAATGTCAACATCGGATCGCTCCAGTGCGCCTGCGCTTCCAAAAAATCGATACCGTGTTTGGTGCGATTGGATTCACTTTTCGCTGAGTCGACTTCTAAAGTAACCATGGTATAAAAAATATACCTTAATTGATGCTAATTTGCCGTTTTATTTGGTGTCGGATCAGTTTGTGACTCATCGAAAGCGCGTTCATCGGCGCTGGCGCTCGCTTTCCGATTAGTCTCGCGGGCCTTTTGGCGGGCACTGAACTACGTCAATTACGCTCAGAGTCTCGGATCAGCATTTTGCTGTAACAACAAAGCCACTAGATCGTCTGAAAATACGGCAAAAACTTGTCTTGGAAATGGCGCGGGCCGAATTACAGACCAGTAGTCAGAAGGCGGCGCGCATTCTTGCTCGACTCAAGGCATCCGAAGTTGACACAACGCTCGCCGCTGAGTATCGAGAGCTATTGAGCGAATCAAAACTTACAAGTAAGGTAAATTGATTTTTTGCGCGGTGTTTCGGCGGCAGGAGCGGTCAAAAGGAGCCTGCTTAATTTAACTCAGCTGGCAACCTTCGCGCCGTACTGCACGCCCGGCGCATCTTTCAAGCCACCGTCCTGCGTAAAAAGTTGTGCTTGATGCAACTGCGCGGTTTGCCAGATGATGGCGTCGGCCATTGCCAGCTTGTAGCGGACGGAGGCGATGGCGGCGAGGCGCAAGTTGTCGGCATCGAGATGCACGACTTGCCCGCGATTCATTGCGTTGATGGCGCGATCTGCGAAAGTCTGCCCGCTTTGGATGAGCACCCGCTTGTACACCTCATAGAGGGTGATCGAAGGCACGATCAGGTTCGGTAAATCGCTGAGCGCCGGTTCGAAAAACGCCGCGTTGCGGCCGTCTGCGATGTATTCCAGCCAGCCACACGAATCGACGACATTCATGCGGAGCGAGCATGTGCGCGTCCAGCATCCCCGGCGTCAGCAGCGTCCTCAACGTCATTGGGCACATCGGTGTTGATGCCGCGACACATGCCGCGAATGGAAGAAATCGGCAGCTCGGGCACTAACTCCACATGATCACCTACGACGCGTGCCTCAAGGCGCTGACCTGCAACAAGGTTGAGCGCTTTGCGAACGTCCTTTGGTATGACGATTTGAAATTTAGGCGATAAAGCTACGGATGTCATTTTAGTAATTTCGTAAGCAGTTTACAGATCGTAGCACGATATGTGGGTGCTTTACCGATTGGACGGTCTTAACATGCGAGGCGACAGAGCCGTGCTGTTTAGGTATTCAGCGGCCAAACGACGTCCAACCACTCGGTGATTACCGCGTCCGGGCATTTGTCAGACGCAACGCGAATATCGAAGATTTCCTTTTCGCGTAATTGAATGCGACACACCGTGAAAGCATCTTTCAACTCGCGGCTGTTGTCCATAAAAATAGTGGCGTCCGCGATAGTTGAGGCTAGGCGTATCGCTTTTCGCGTACGCGGAAAGCGAGAGGTAAGTCGGTCGTGGCCAACGTCGTGACCGCCCTTGGCGACGCGGGTTATGACGCGTGCAATTGACAAGTCAACGTTACTCAGGCCAACGAAAAACAGCAGCACAAAGTAGCCGGTGCGCTGCATCTGACGGATGAGATCCACTTTAGACTCAATCTTGCCGTTTTCGAGTTCACGCCAATGAGAAAAGACGGTCTCCATCGCAAAGGGCACGCCCTGGCCCATCGCTTGAGCCACAAACGCCTCTACACCCTTCTGCGCGACAGCCATCCAGCCCTCATCGGTATCGCGCAACGTCTGCGCCCATGGTGGTAGCTTTTCGTCCCGTCTAACCTCGGGGAGAATCGACATCATGATGCGATCCGCATTAACTAGAGGGATTTGCAGATCGGCAGACAAGTGATCCACCCACATGGTCGACTTTCCGGCGCCGTTATGCCCTGCGAGTATCACGGCGAGCGGCTTCTGCGAACTGCTTTGCTCAGTCAATGCTTTTTGAACCGCGTCCGCTATCGATGTCATTTTTTTCGAGGCTTCGGTGAAACCTCGAATTTACCGTTGACGATTCTGCCACATTCTATTTCATTGTTCAATTCGCGAATAAGGCCACCGCGAGCATTCGGATCGGCTCGGAACATCGGGACGCCCATAGCGTCGCGTACAGTGATGCCGGGTGTCGCAATTGCATTGGCAGCTCTCGCCAGCGCTAGCCGACCAGTCTCAACATTTCGCTGCCATTGGCTTGCCGATGGCGGCGCCGCCTTTGTCGTCGCTGATCCAAACCGGATGGTGATAGTGCGAAGCGGCACCTCAACGGGACTACTTGTAGCAATCCGCTTCGAGGACGTCTTGGCAGTTGTTAACGCTTTTTTATCAACGACGGTGTCGCTAATGTTGGCCCGCAATGGGGTTTTACTTCCGCTTGCCGAGGCAGAACGTTTGGCACCTGTCGACTTAGCGACAAGTTTGAGGTTGAGCGCTTTCATAGGCGAATTATCGCTCACGCGAACGAATTGCGCATCGCCGAATTTGCTGCGTTGCATGGTCGCTAGGAGATACGTCGTTCTGCGTAATTTAGAGTCAAGAACATAGGTGCCCTGCAACGAAGGTGAGCGCGTTACGAATGTCCTTGCGAATGACGACTTGCCATTTGGGTAATATCGCTACGAATTGGTTGGTATCGAATTGCGAGGCAACTGATCACTATTTTTTCAGATCAGTCAATAAATTTTGGCATAATCATGCTAATTTTTGGCACATGTCGCTCGCCAACGCATTATTCGCTCCCGCACAGTCAAAAATCATCGAATGGATTTTTGGCATGCCTGCACGCGCGTTTCACCTGAACGAGTTGATGCGATTGACGGGGTTGGGTAGCGCGTCGGTGCAGCGCGAAATTGGTCGTTTGTTTGACGCGGGTTTGGTGACCGATGAGCGCATCGGCAACGTGCGCCGGGTGCAGGCGAATGCATCGAGCCCGGTGTTTGCTGAATTGACGTCGCTGGTGCAAAAGACGCTGGGCGTGGTGCCTGCCATTGCGGAGGCGCTGCTTCCGCTCGCTGACCGGATTGAGTTTGCTGCGGTGTACGGCTCCATCGCTAAACGAAGCGAGCATGCCGACAGTGATGTGGATGTAATGATCGTGTCCGATTCGCTGTCGTTTGCTGAGGTGATGTCGTCGCTGGTTGCCGTGCAGGATCGTTTGTCCCGCGTTATCAATCCGATGATTTACACGGCCGCTGAATTTGCTGCGCGTCGTGCTCAGCCCGATTCGTTTGTGAATCGGGTGCTGGCGCAGCACTATGACGCGGTGGCCGGGAAGCTATCGTGAGAGCGAGTAAACGGCATAGATCGACTTTGCAAAATGCATAGTTTCACCGAACTCGTAGATCGATGCGCAGTGTTTACTCTCGACGCGGTTGCAGGGGTAACAATCTCCACTCTGGAGCGCTCATTGCAATGCAGGAAGCGCCCACCGCGGTCTAGCGATACGAATTTACCTCTGTATGCCCCGCACGAGCGCGACAGGCTCGCCGCCATGCAGGCTCCCAACCTGCACGTATCCCACAGTGACGTAGGCCGAAGCCTCCGCTCCACCGCCCAAACCCGGCACACCGAAAGCTAGCAATGATGGCGCGGACGATGCCGCCGCCGAGCCACCCTGAGCGGCGCTGAGCGCCATTTGTACGTAGTCGAATATGCGGCCCACGTTGTCGCGGGTTAGACGCGCCGCCATTGCAGCCTGCGACATGCCTGCCACGCCAGCAAGAATGCGGCGCACATCCATCAACAGTTCAGCAGTGTGTGGGCCAGCCGGAAATCGAGCTGCTGGAACCGCGACCGTCATCCCCCACCCGCTTTGCCTTTGCCGCCTCAGGTAGTCAAGCGTAGGGCTGTTTATGGATGCAAGAATCACTGCGCCAGCGCTGCCCCCTACGCCGAGCCCAATCCGAGCCGATGTGGAGCTGATATCGGTTTGCGCAGCGCCGTCCGCCCGCATCATCATCCCCAGCATGCTTTCAACGCCTGCCGCCACGAGCATGCCGCCGACGTTGGCCCCAAATCCGACCCACGTGTTGCTTCTAGTCATTGTCATGTTCTCGTCTACTCCGTCTCGATGAATGAAATGGGTGGGTATCAGGGGCTCAACCGGTAACCGGAGATCCTTCACGGCGCTTTGCACCGCTAGTATCCGGAACTACAGACGCAACGGATAGCCCGCTAGCGACATTGTTCCCGACGAACTTATTGGCGAGATGGGCGGCATTCGATCAACTAACGTCGACGAATGTCTTGGTCAATTAACCGCTTCGGTGGCGCTAATTTGGCGAATTGGAGCGAAACAAGTGGTGCTTGATCGATTTTCTAGCGCCGCTCATGTCAAATCTTTTTGCCAGTTTCAGTCCGCAAACTTATTCGCGGGAAAGCTGATGCGGCCGCGTACTGTCGTAATTCTCAAACGGCTGGTGAATCCACGGGCTGTTGGGCAGAAATTCGACGAAGTAATCCGGGTTGAACATCGACACGCCTTTTTTCCAGATGACGGCGGTTTTGACGTCAGTGAGGTGCGGGTAGCGCGTCGGCAGCTCCTGCTTGATGACGTTTAACGTGTGGCCGGAGTCGGCGAGATCGTCGACCACGAGCACGCGCGGGCCGAGGGTGGCGCTGGTCATGGTGAGGTGTTCAGACACGAGGAGCTTGCCGCGCACGGTGCCGCCTTCTTCGACGTAGCTCGACGTGCTCATAATGGCGAGCGGCTTGTCGAAAATGCGCGAGAGCTGATCGCCCACACGCAGTCCCCCGCGCGCGATGCAGATGATGCTGTCGAACTCCCACTTTGAATCGTGAACCTGCAACGCGAGCAGGTCGATCAGGCGGTGATAGCGTTCCCAGGTAACGTAGAGATGGCCGGTGTCAGTCATAGTGGCGTCCAAAATCGACCGTGCACTTTGTCGCGACTACCTTGCCGTACTCACGTACTGTCTGCGGTAATCGCTTCGCGTTCACGGTCGATTGTGAACGCCACTCGTGCGCGCTTGTTGAAGAAATTAGTTCAGCGGATGCTGCATCAGAATCGTATCATCGCGCTCGAAGCCGGTTGAGATCAGCGCGATGGGCACGCCAGTCAATGCTTCCACGCGCTTCAAATAACTCTGCGCGCTCATCGGCAATTGCTCGAATTTGCGCACGCCGAAAGTAGTTTCTTTCCAGCCCGGCATCGTTTCGTAAATCGGCTTGCAATCGGCGACGGCTGCGGCGCCGTACGGCAGGCGATCAATGGTTTCACCACGGAAGTTGTACGCCGTGCAAATCTTGATTTCGTCCATGCCGTCGAGCACGTCGAGCTTCATGATGGCCATGCCGTCGACGCCGTTGATTTCGAAGCTGCGCTTGAGCGCAGGGATGTCGAGATAGCCGCAGCGACGCGGGCGTCCGGTGACCGAGCCGAATTCGTTGCCGCGTTTGGCGAGGCCTGCGCCGACGTCATCGAACAATTCGGTCGGGAACGGGCCCGCGCCGACGCGCGTGGTGTACGCCTTGGTGATACCGAGCACGTAGTCGATCATCCGCGCGCCGACGCCTGCGCCGGGGCCGGCAGCGCCTGACACGCAGTTGCTGGAGGTGACGAAGGGATAGGTGCCGTTGTCGACGTCCAGAAGCGTGCCTTGCGCGCCTTCGAACAACAGCGGTTTGCCGTGACGACGCGCTTCGACCAGCAGATGCGACACATCGGCCAACATCGGCTCCATGTCCTTGCCCGCCTTGAGCAGCATGTCGAACGTTTGCTGAAAATCAACCTCCGGGGCGTTGAGGTAGTTCTTCAAAATGAAGTTGTGATAGTCGAGCAGATCGCGCAGCTTGGCCTCAAGCGTGGGCTCCAGCAGATCATGCAGGCGAATGGCGCGGCGCGCGACTTTGTCCTCGTACGTCGGGCCGATGCCGCGTCCCGTAGTGCCGTTTTTGTCTTCACCGCGTTTGGCTTCACGGGCCTGATCAATCGCGACGTGATCCGGCGCGACGACGGGGCAGGCGTGAGCGATTTTGAGGCGCGAACGAACTTCAACGCCCGCGGCTTCCAGCTCGGCAATTTCCTTGAGCAAATCATTCGGCGAAACGACGACGCCGTTGCCGAGATAGCAGGTGGTGTGCGGATGCAGGATGCCCGATGGAATCAGGCGCAGCACCGTTTTCTTGCCGTTGATGACGAGCGTG
>JBBRVM010000159.1:0-7865 GCA_038246865.1 Burkholderiales bacterium | reverse complement strand
GTCGCAGGACATTCGTACGGTGCCAATACGGCGCTGCTCGTCGGTGGTGCTACGGTCAAACGCGATGGCCAATCGATGTCGTTTCGCGATGAGCGCGTGAAGGCGCTGATACTGATTTCCGCGCCGCCGTTTGTCGGAGAGGGCGACATGGTCACCGTGCTCGGCGCCATCAAGGTGCCGACGCTGCACGTCACCGGCACCGATGACGTGATCCGGGTGCCGGGCTACTACTCCGATGTCGCTGATCGCATCAAAGTGTTCGACGCAGTGAACGCGCCCGACAAAGTGCTGACTGTGTTCAAAGGCGCGACACATAGCATCTTCACTGACCGCAATGGCGCTGCCAGTGTGGAGCTCAATTCTGTGGTCAAACGGGCGACGCGCGAACTCTCCGGCGTGTTTCTGAAGAGTGTGCTTGCTGACGCGCCGGGGAAATCAGTCGAAGACTGGCTACACGCGCAGAAAGCGCTGTTTGATCGCTACACGGGCGCGGTTCGTGGCGGCAACCGATAGCTACAAAGAACCATACAGCTTTTCGCTGAAATTCATTTGCCAATTGGTATGGCGACGAGTTTTAGCGTTTCTCGACAATCGGTAGAAGTAGCCTTTAGCCCTAATAGAATAAGGGTTTAAGCCTAGAGCTGTTGGCTAAACATCGATAAATTGGGCCTTAACTCTCAACGTCACGTTCCGCCCGCCCTTGCCTGAGTTCATCCTTCGCGCCGTGACCGTGCAGTTCGCGCAATTGCATGACGCGAGATTTATCCTCAACGTACCAATAGCCGACGCCTAAAGTCTGAAACTGACTGGTCTCGACGAAGCCCTCATGCAGCCGCGTCACACGCAAATGCCGCTGATCGCGATCGATCCGATGCATCGGAGCTCTCACTCATTCACAGCAATCGCGGCCAAAGCCGCTTCCACATTTGACGCATCTGTAGGCATTCGCCGACACGCAATCGCTCTGTCGTACGACATACAGTCTCGTCAAGGAAATTTAGCCTTACTTCCATCGTGACGTAGTCTGATTGCAGCGTCATCGAGCTCTCTACTACTTTGAGGAGTTTGCTATGAGCCCTAACCCGAACAAGATTTACACGAGCGACGACAGCGGTTCGTCCTCTGGCATCGGCACCACCATCAGCCCCAGTGCACCGCCCGAAGGCAGCGAAGGCGTGTTGCCGTTGCCGACGCATGAAGCGCCGAACACCGATATTGAAACCGAAAAGCCCAACCGCGCCGGTCAAATCGGCGAGGGCAGTTATGAAGGCACAGACGGCTACGCGAAGAGCATCGGCTCCTATCTCCGCACCGCCGACGTAGGCGAAGACGCAAAAGCCGCAGCACCCGATTCACCGAGCGAAGCGCGTGAATTACTGAAAGCTGAGTCCGAAGGTGCCAGCCATTCCAAAGCGCCGGGAAAGTGATTTCGTTATGAAAAAAGTCACTCAAGCCTCGGAAGGCTTGCAAAAAATCGCGGACCTCGCAGCCGACATCGGCGTAGCGATGGTCACTACGCTGGACGTCAGTTCACAAACGCTGACCAGTCGTCCGATGATGCCACTCGAAATGGATGAAAAAGCGAGCCTCTGGTTCTTCACCAGCAACGCGACTTGCCACGGTCTGGCGCTTGATCGCGTGAATGTGTCCTTCGCTGAACCGAAGAAGGCCTCGTACGTGAGCTTCTCAGGACGCGCGGCCGTCGTCAGTGATCGCACGCGCATTCACGCGCTGTGGACGCCGATGGCGAAGGCGTGGTTTCCGAAAGGCGAGGACGATCCAACGCTCGTCCTGCTACGTGTCGATTGCGAAGCGGCCGAGTACTGGGATTCGAACAGCAACAAGGTCGTACGTATGTTGTCTCTGGCTGCATCCACGATCACCGGTGAACCCATTGCAATGGGTGATCACCAGCACGTCAAAAGTCCCACCGTTACCGTTTAACCCCGTTGCACGTCACCTCAACCCGCTATGTTTTTGTAGCTAATCCACGCAATTTTTCTCGAAGGAAATACCCATGAAATTTCAAATGATCCCCTCAATGGCGATCCTCGCCATGGCCATCGCATTGCCTGCGCAAGCGTTGACCCAAACAGAATACAAGGCCGCTGGCCAAATCCTGACCGGCGACCGTAAGGCGGCCATCACGGCTTGCTCAACAGTGACCGGAAACGCGAAGTCTGTTTGCACGATGGAAGCAAAAGGCAAGTACGAAATCGCCAACGCTGAATTGGACGCCAAGTACAAGCCAAGCGCCAAAGCAGATCGCAAAGTGCGCGACAAACGTGCTGACGTAGGCTACGACATCGCTAAGGCGAAATGTGGCGAGCTGACCGGCAACCCGAAGGACGTCTGCGTCAAGGATGCAAAGTCCGCGCAGGTCGCAGCGAAGGCCGACGCTAAAGTAGCAAAAGTGGCCGCTGAAGCCAAGTCAACCGACACGAAAAAAGTAGCCGAAGCCCGCAAAGACGCGGTTGAGGACAAATCGGATGCGGCGTACGCGGCAGCGAAACAGCGTTGTGACGCGCTTGCCGGCGATGCAAAAACGGCTTGCATGAACGATGCCAAAGTGAAGTTCGGCAAGAGCTAGGCAGCACGCCCGTAAAGCGCAATAGGGCACTACGTCATCCAGGCGTAGCGCCCTTTTTGGGTTTTGGTAGCCACCTTTTGGCACGCTGTCACGTCAGCAGAAAAAGACCAACGAGACCATCATGAAATCCCGTCCCTCCGCGTTGTCACAGCACCGGGTGGAGAGTGCGCTGTTGCATCAGCACGACCGTCCCGAAAGACGCTTCGCGGCGCTGCGCGTTGTATGGACTGCGTCGCTCGGGTGGATTGATGACCGCTGCAGCGCGCTGGCCGCCGCGCTCGCGTTTTACGCGTTGTTTTCATTGGCACCGATGCTGCTCGTCATCGTGTCCATCGCGGGGTATTGGTTCGGGGCGGATGCTACCTCTGGCCAGCTTTACGGTCAGTTGCGCAGCGTCTTCGGGCCAGAAACCGCGACCTTCGTACAGTACGCGGTTGAAAGCGCATGGAAGTCACGCGCGTCGACCGGCGCGACGATGTTCTCGGTGATTGCCATCGTGGTCGGTGCCTCCGTCACGTTCGCTGAATTGAAGGCCTCGCTCAACACCGTTTTCCGCTCGCAAGCGTCGTCGGACGTGCCGCTGTTGTTGTCGACCTGGGCGCTGGTGAAAGCGCGGTTACTCTCGTTTGCGCTGGTGACGGGTCTGGCGTTTCTGCTGATCATTTCATTGGTGCTGGATGCAGGTGTTGCCGCGCTCCAGCACTTTGTGATTCAGGACACACAGCTCTCCGTTATTTTTCAGACCTTAGAGAAGGCCATTAGTCTGGTGCTGCTGACGTTCATGTTCAGCGTGTTGTTACAGGTGCTTCCGGACAAGCGGATTCCAGTGCGCGCGGCAGCTATCGGAGCGGCTTGCGCTTCGATTCTGTTCGTGCTCGGCAAAAGCCTGTTTGCGTTGTATCTCACCAGCATTGGCACCACCGACGTGTTCGGAGCAGCGGGCAGTCTGGCGGTTGTCCTGATGTGGTTGTTCTATTCGTCAGCCGTGTTTTTGTTCGGCGCAGAGATCGCCCGTGAAGTCTGCGTTCGCATGAATGCGGGCCATGACATACCGACGCGAACGAATTCGATCAGCGGTGCCCCGAATCAGTCATCGTAGGCGTGGGACTACATCGCCTTTCGCTGCTGTCTCAATGTGGCAGTTGTTCCGCGCAGATACAGTTGTCGCTTCTGAACGAAGGCTGATAAAGCAGCAAACGAATTGTGAACCGTGACCAAATCCCGGGCATGCGCCAGCAAATGTCCAGACTCTTTCTACAAAGTTATGGTGCTGTCTTCGGAAAACAAAGTTACGTGCTCGAGGGTAGAACGATGCGCCAAATGCGTTTGCCAGATCCCGTTCAACTGCAACCGCAAGCGAAATCATGGTTGTAGTGCCAGAAACGCTGGATACGACAGATCAGTCGTCGGCAAAATTGCCGCAAGCGCCGAAATTACCGCCATCCCCGATGCGCTTTGACATCGATTGCACCTTGCGATACGAGATCGCTGCTACGTCGCACTTCATCTTTCAAATTGAAGCGATTAACTCGCCCGATCAGCGTATCGTCAAAGAGAAACTGACGCTGGTGCCCGCTGCCAAAATGAGCTCTTTTGTGCACACCCCGACCGGCAACCGCCTGACGCGTGGCGACATTCCTGCGGGAAAATTAAGTCTGCGCTACCAGGCAACGGTCGATGTCATCCCGCCGGACTACGACACTCACAAACTGGCCGAATCTCCAGTTTCTCAAATCCCGTCGGAGTTTGTGCATCTGCTGTCACCCACGCGATATTGCGAATCCGACTTGCTCGCCTCCGCTGCGCAGAAGATGTTCGGAAACCTGCCGCCGGGCTGGGGCCGGGTCGAGGCAATTCGCGCATGGATTCACGACAACATCGAGTACGTCGTTGGATCCTCCGACACGACGACGACTGCGTGTGACGTGTTCGTGCAACGTAGAGGCGTCTGTCGTGATTTCGCGCACCTCGGCATTACTTTTTGTCGCGCGCTCAACATCCCCGCACGGTTCGTCGTCGGCTACATCAAATTCCCAGAAGGCGCGCCGGACTTTCACGCCGTGTTCGAAGCCTGGCTCGGCTTTAAATGGGTGATTTTCGACGCCACAGAAATGGCCCAGATCGAATGGCTAATTCGGGTTGGAACAGGGCGAGATGCCAAGGATGTACCGTTCGCTACGATTTATGGCCCGGCGCGCATGTTGAGCATGGCGCCGACCGTGGAACCGTCTGTCACGGCGTCGGCATGATGTCAAGCTACGCACGCAATCATGGGTGTTAGCTGTCAGTTCTAACTCATCAGCTTTTTCGTGAAATGTATTCTGCTTAGGGGCTAGAGACGTTTTTAGCTCTATATCGACTTAGGCGCAAATGAGACGACAGCCCATATGTAGCCGTCGTTCCACAGAAAAGCTGAATCGAGAAATCAGCGCAATATCGCCCGCAAAGTCTCTGTGACCGCCGTGTCGCGCCAGTTCGGTTCTTTGCCGCGAATGAACAAAATCGCGCCGTGTTCCGAGCGGATCGGTTGGTGCACCATGCCGCGCGGGGCGAGGTGATAACTGCCGGGGCCGACCCGTTCGCTGCCGATCATGACCTCGCCTTCGAGCACGACGCATTCCTCATCAATCGAGTGTTTGTGCGGCACGAGGAATGCACCGGGTTCAAGCTTTAGCAGGTAGCTCATGCTGCTGCCATCGGCTTCGCGGCGCAGCACTTTCATCTTGATCCGGGGGCTGAATTTTTCCCATTCGCCTTGATCAGGCCGCACGGTATGGGTGACGCCTCCGCGTTCAAGATCACGCACACGGGTCATCAGGCGCGATTTCATGAACCGCTCAGCCATCGGGTCCAGTGGGGCAGCGCGCACCGCTTCGGCCATCGGGCCCGCGACTGAAGGCGGGAAAGTTTCGTCGTCCATACCGTTCACGGGGTTCGTGTCGTTATTCATTGTTGTGCCTCAAGTTGCGTGCGCAATTGAGCGAACGCGCGATGCATCAAAGTCTTCACCGAACCCAACGGCATCTGCCAGCGGTCTGCGATTTCCTGATGAGTGAGCCCGCGAAAAAACGCGAGACTCACCGCTTGCCGCTCTTTCGGAGGCAGCATCAAGAGCGCGGCTTGAACCGCGCTGCTGGTTTCAAATTGACTGATCAGCTGCTCCGGCTCGGCCATAAGGCTCGCCTCTTGCGAACGGAACTCGTCCGGGTCTTCCACGCATTCCGCGATGTCGGCACGACGCAGTGCATCCAGCGCCCGTGAGCGACAGATGGTTAGCAGCCACGTAATGACCTTGCCGCGCGCCACATCAAACCGGTTCGCTTCACGCCAGGCCTGAAACAGCGCATCCTCGGTCACCTCTTCGGCTAAACCTTCGTCGCGCACAACGCGCAGCGCGAACGAGTGCAATCGTTTTGCGACCATGTCAAAAAGTTCTGACAAAGCGCCTTCGTCTTTGTTCGCCATGCGGGCGACGAGAGCTGTCAATACGCGGTCGCGTTCCAAAAGTGCGTCCGCTGCCGCCGTAGCCGGAGCGGCTAGGGTCGTTGTGCACACAGGCTTTGCAGGCCGTGAAGGAAAAAATGAAGAATCGACCATCGCGAGATGGTAGCCGTTGGCGGCAGCGTAAGGAAGAGCATACATAGCGAAAGTTCTATCGAACACAGCAACCTATACGCCATGCTGGCGATTGTGGTTTTTGCGTTGGAGTTCTGTGCTTAACGCTTGGGCGTTGGACTTGAGTCGCAGGCCGGCTCCAGTTCAATGTGCGCGGTTAGAACGTGATGCGCTGCGCGGGTGCGCCTGACGGCGTTAATTCGAGCGTGCCGCTGGCACCGCGTGGCGTCAATGAGAGCTGACCATCCAGGCGCGCATTGCCACCGCGATTACTGATGCTGCAACGTGTTGATGCGGCCGTAGCGTCCGGTTTGCAATCGGCGTTAACTTCGCCGAGCCCAAGCGGGGCCTGGCCAAAGGCATAGCGAGCAGATTCAGCGCGAACACTGCCTCGAATCGCAAGCGTTGTTGCTGTCATTGTTAGCGACGCGACGTCGAGCGAAACACGTGGCGATTCAGCCATGAACGCAGCGCCGCCGCCGACCTGAACCGGCAGAACAGCGTTGATTTTTTCTGCTGTGAGCGTGCTTGACAGCAGATTGATTTGAACCACGCCGCTCACGCTTTCAGACAACGCGCAACTCGCCCCCAGCGACATGATCGACGGTTGACATTGCCACGCAACCGAAAGCGTGGGCGAAACACCAATCGTCGAAAACAACGCACTACCGCGCCAGAAGGTGCCGGTGAGTCGATGCACTTGCACGAAGCGACTGGCGTTAGTGGGCAAGAATCCAGCAATGATTGACGCGGTCAATTGCCAGACGAAAACGCTCAACGCAACCGCAATCAGCAGAATGAAAACCAATAAGCGCTTCATGGAATCTGCTCTGCGCTAACTGAAAATCCAGCGCTGCGCCGCGCCACTTTTACCTCGCGCAATTTCACCGCGGCAAGATCAAGCGCCGAGAGACTTGCCCGCAATTCATTCGCGTTGGCGACTTGCCACGCAAGGTCGCCCGTCGCGCCGCCGCCCGTGATGTTGAAGCGTGCGCGCACGGTCGCTACCGACATTGATCCGCTGACTGGCATGGCTTCGGTCTGCCAGGCATTGCGAATCGCAGCGTCATGGATACTCGCCTCGCGCTGGCTCTGTGCGCGCAGCAAAAAAATCGTCGCCAGCACGGACGACACGAGGATCGCAACGTAGGCCAGGCGGCGCAGTTGCAAGCGGTTCATCGTTGTGTTGGCGGCTAGCTTCATGGAGCGAGATAGATACGGACGCGAGGCGTTGGCGCACCAGTGGCCTGAGCCTGCAGGCCATTCGCGGCGAGTGCGCGTTGCATGCTCGATTGAGTGGGCGCATCGAACGCGTCACCGAGGGCAAATACCCACGCGCCGCTGGCGTATGTCGCATTTTGCGTGCGTGCCAGAACGTCGGGCCAAACGGTAGCAATTCGTTCAAGCAGTGCGCCCGGCGAGGGTTGCTTTTGCGCGGTGCTAGAGGTGTGGATAGATGGCAGCATCGCGAACTTTGCACCAGCGATCAAAGCGCAAACGACACCAGCTACTGCGGCGTAACGCAGAGCCACATCCAGCGTGGTTGATCGAGCGACCGTCTGCAGGTTGGGCGCTGCAACCAGTCGTGTTTCGACGCCCAATGGAAAATTTCCATCCACCATCGATACGCCACTGGCCGCCTGCCACAAGGCTAACGTGT
>JBBRVM010000158.1:0-7945 GCA_038246865.1 Burkholderiales bacterium | reverse complement strand
TCCGATAGCGACCTGATCCGTAAGCCGCTTACTTTTCAAGGCATGCTTGGCCCTTCTATGGGAAGTCGACTTCGATGAAAAAAGCACCCGGATCAGATAGCTGAAGACTCTCTGGAAAAGGCGATTGCAACCTGCCCCTAGAGCACGAAGCCGCCCGATCAACTTGGCTCATTTCGAGCTTCATTGGAAGAATATTTGTCGTATTGGATGCCGTCGATACGTCCGACATAACTTCAACAACTAACAACACAGTAAGGAGTCTTTTCAATGCCCGCAGGTGAATTTGAGCCCATCGAGATTCCACAGAGGAACTTGCTGACGCTCCCGAAGATGGGCGGATGGCTTAATGTGTGGGGATATGGCGCTCACGCCCAAGCTGGCCAATTCTGGGCATCGATCGATGGTGAGCGGTTCTTCCACTCCTCCGCTGGTGACTACATTTACTACCTGCAAACCAAAGCCGTGCCTGGCAAGGGCAGCGCGGTCGGGAAATTCTTCGCGCAACACAAGACGGGCTTCAAGTATGACATCACCCAGGGCGGAACGGCCAGTGGCGTTAGCCGGTTGACCGCTGGCAGTAAGGCGGTCATAACCACGTTTATGGATGTTTTTATTGGTACTGTCGCACTTGCTGGTGGCCCCGTGGGTTGGGGCATCATGGGCATGAATGCCATCGTGCTAGGTGGCAAAGTTGTGCGCAATTACACTGTGTACGAAGATGCGATGGTCGCGATACTGGCCGCGCGCAAAGAGATGCGCGACAAAATGCCGGTTTTCTACCGAACCGTACTTTGGGAGCTGTATTTCGGAATCGTCGAGCAACAGCTAGTGGGTCGCAGCAAAGACATCCTCTCTGAAGCGATTCCAGGACCAAAGGTTGCGGGTAAATTGGTCGGCGCTATCCTCGGGGCCATGGGCGAGGACAAATTTCAGGTGCGCCTGAAGACGCTCAAGGAGCTGTTCAGTGAAGTGATGGAAAAAGTCGCGCAACACGCGATGGATGCCAATCAAGCAATTGGAGCCAAAAAAATCGTGCTGTCGGATGAGCAGGTCAAGAAGCTTGCGGCCTTGCATGTGAAGCGGATATTGAAAAAAACTAATATCGTGATGCCGACCGATGCAGAGATGGAAGAAATTGTGCGCGAAGCAGCCCGACAGTGGAACATGCGCTCAACGTACAAAAAAATGTCGGCAGCGATTGAAGCCATCGGCTAGCAACCGACAGGGGCTAGCCGGCAAGAGAACCTACCGCTGCAACAATTCGCGCGCGATGACGGGGGTTCCCATCGCCCTCGCCGCAGCTATCGGAGGGCGGAGCTTCGATGCACCCAAAGCGGGTTGGATCAGCAAGGAGAACTTGCGTTCCGGATCAGCATCAGTAAACAATCGCTCCAACGAGCCAACCGCGTGCCCCACAAGAAGCATCGCGCGCGACGCGTCCATCATGACAGCCACCGCACGCAACACGGCACCGCCGTTTCCGCTATTCGTGACCATACATACTGCGACGGCGGCGCTAGAAAACCGGTCGGAGATTCATGCTGCCTCCCAAACTTTCTTTTCGCGATCATTTCAAATGTAGGAGCGGCGAAAGCCGCGAATTCAGTGATTCGAACATTCGCGGCTTTCGCCGCTCCTACAGGGGGCACGCATTCAATCAGTTCCACGGCCTCGATCGCGATGAAACTGCTCACGGAACGGAACAAACTGCTGTACCTCAATCGCTTCGCGCATTTCCTTCGCGAGTTGCAGGTAGTAGTGCAGATTGTGAATCGTATTCAAAATCGCGCCAAGAATTTCGCCTGTTTTGTTCAGGTGATGCAGGTAGGCGCGGCTGAAATTACGGCAGGTGTAGCAACTGCACGACTCATCAAGCGGTTGCTGGTCATCGCGAAATTTCGCGTTCTTTAATTTGATGTCGCCGAAGCGCGTGAACAGCCAGCCGTTCCGCGCGTTTCGCGTTGGCATCACACAATCGAACATGTCGATGCCGCGCTCGACCGAATAAACGAGATCCTCCGGCGTGCCGACGCCCATCAAGTAATGCGGCTTGTCAGCAGGCAATTTGGGCCCGATGAAATCAAGGATGCGATGCATGTCCTCTTTCGATTCACCCACCGACAGGCCTCCGACGGCGATGCCGTCAAAGCCAATGTCCATGAGGCCCGCGAGCGATTCGGCGCGCAGCGATTCGAACAAAGTACCTTGCACAATACCGAACAACGCGTTGTTATTTTCGAGTCGCGCGAGTTCGTCTTTCGAGCGCTGCGCCCAGCGCAAACTCATCTGCAACGATGCCTGCGCCTGTTCTAACGTGGCGTCCGCTGCGGTGCATTCGTCAAGCTGCATCACGATGTCAGAGTTGAGCGTGTGTTGAATCTGCATCGACACTTCGGGCGACAGAAACAGTTTGTCGCCGTTGATTGGCGAGGCGAAATGCACGCCTTCTTCCTTGATCTTCCTCAGCTGGCCCAGCGACCACACTTGAAAGCCGCCGGAGTCGGTAAGGATCGGCCCCTTCCAGCCCATGAAATCGTGCAAGCCCTTGAACTGTTCGATGATCGTCGTGCCCGGTCGCAGCCAGAGGTGAAACGTGTTGCCGAGAATGATTTGGGAGCCGATATCGGTCAGGTGCTGCGGCGTCATCGCTTTCACTGTGCCGTAGGTGCCGACCGGCATGAAGATCGGCGTCTCTACTACACCGTGGCTCAGGTGCACACGACCACGACGAGCGTGGCCGTCGGTGTTCAAAAGTTCAAATTTCATATTCTTGTCATTCTGAGTGCAGCGAAGAATCAGGTCGTGCGCCAACACATTTCGCTAATTCTAGGTAGCTCGAAAGCAACGTGATCTTTCGCTCGATTCAAGATGAGTGATGGTGCGCATTTCGCTGCAGAAGCATGGCGTCGCCGTAGCTGAAAAAGCGGTAGCGTTGAGCGATTGCATGCGCGTAGAGTTCGCGAATGTGGTCATAACCTGCAAATGCGGAGACGAGCATCAAGAGCGTTGATTTAGGCAGGTGAAAGTTCGTGAGCAAGATATCCACGACTTTGAATTTGTAGCCCGGGGTGATGAAAATGTCGGTCTCGCTCTCGTGCGCCCGCAACTCGCCGCATGCGTGTACGCAGCCCTCAAGCGTGCGAACGCTGGTCGTGCCGACCGCCACAACACGCCCGCTGCGCGCTCGGCAAGCCGCAATCGCGTCCACCGTTTCCTGTGGCAGAACATAGCGTTCGCGATGCATTTTGTGTTCGGCAATCTTGTCTGCTTTTACGGGCAGGAAAGTACCCGCGCCAACGTGCAGCGTGACATGCGTCATCTCAATCCCGCGCTCACGACAGGCCGCCAGTGTCGCCTCATCGAAATGCAGCCCTGCTGTCGGCGCAGCCACCGCACCTGCGTGCTTTGCATACACGGTCTGGTAGCGTTCGGTATCGCCCTCAACCGCGGCGCGTTGCATGTAAGGCGGCAGCGGCATTTCCCCCGCTTCGCGCATCAGTGATTCGAAATCGCCCGTCTCAAGCTCCACCTGAAAAAAGCGGTCATCACGACCGACAATTTCCGCACGGTGCTTGCCCGCGATCACAATGCGCGTGCCGGGCTTCGGCGCGTGGCTAGCGCGCAACTGTGTCAGCGCAAGTGTGGGTGAAAGCAACCGTTCAACCAGGACTTCAACGACACCGCCGCTCGTCTTGACCGCACGCAGTCGTGCATTGAGCACTTTGGTGTTGTTGAAAACGAGCAGATCGCCGGGCTGAAGCAACGCGGGCAAGTCGCTGAATGTCCGATCCGCTGGTTGCGATTCGCGCCCGTCTAGCAAGCGGCTTGCCGAGCGAACCGCCAAAGGAAATTGCGCTATCAGCGCTGGTGGCAGCGCGTAATCAAAATCGGAAAGGGTGAACGTGCGGGTGTGGGGCACTTGACTGGCGCTCCGTAAATGAGCGAGGTTGTCGTTCCCGCGAAGGCGGGAATCCAGATCCGGCGCGACTCCGAGCACTCAACTGAGTCGCCGCGAATTCGTTCGGTCTGGATCCCGGCCTTCGCGGGAACGACATTTTGCTGTGGTAATCCGGATTGTATTCGGCGGCAAACTCTCAACCGTGATGCGCTACTTTTTGCCCTCTGATGCCGGCGGCGTCGGCAGCGTGCGCACCGTCCCAATCTCAACTGAACTACTCTGGCTGGTGACCGCGCGGAGCGCGGAAGTTTCGACAAAACGCTCGACATGCGAGGCGAGCTGCTCGGGCGTAAACGCGGCCAGGACGTCAAGCGCAGCAGATTCCTTGTTCACAATTTTGCGGAAGTCATAGCGCGATTCCGACTTGATGACTTTCATCGTTCTGGCGTCAAGCGTGGTCACTTGCACGTAGAAAAACGGCGCTACGTAGCGGCGCGACTGCGTGCTTTCGCGATCAGTGTCCTCCACCGAATCAGACATCAGCCCTTCATCCAGTCCTTCGGAAAGCGGCCCCAGTGGCTGCACGTAGATTCCGATGCCTGCGAGCTTGCTGCCCATGCCGCGTCGCTCCGACATCAGCCACTTCGGTACCACCACGATGATCTGGTCCCAGTCTTTTCGCGCGGGGTTAGTTTCCAGCAAACCGAGCACCCGCTTCATGGTCAGCGCCTCGCGATCCTGAGGCAAGGCGGCTTGAATCGCCGCATCCGCGCGCACGGCGAGAAACACGCGATTGGAGTCGGGATACTCTGCGCCCACCGCGCGATCCAGTCCGCGCAACACGGCATGATTAAGTGCCTGATCCGGCACGGTCAATGATTGACGGGTGAAATTTTCAAGATTCGAGCCGACCTGCTCCTTCTGCCGCACCATTTGAAACTGATCGCCCACTGCGGACACCAGCGCAAAGGTTTTTCCGGTTGCCGGTGCGCTTGTCGTTGCTGCGACGGGAGCGTTCGACGGCGAAGGCGCGGCGGCAGGTGTTTGCGCGTTTGCTGCCGACACTGCGGTCAGCGCGATCAACACGGCGGCTGCACTCATTGCATAGCGTGCGCGGCTCAGGGTAAGCGTGGAAGATGAGTGCTGCATGGCGTTATCCTGTTGTGTGGCTGGGTGCCGTTTTCAATGGTTGCTAGTGTCGGAGAAGCCGCTGGCAAATGCATCTTGCGTGCGACGAATGACCGTTAGCACGTCGCCAGCCGCAGATTAGTTGCCAATTCGCCGCTGTTTCGATGAGAAAACGAATTTTTCAATAATCAAGATCGTCGAGGTAGCTCCCCTGGTCGGTGTCGCCATTAGAAAGAACCGGAGCGTTCGGGCCCCTGGTGAAGAAAATCGGCTTCGCGGCAGCGTCATAGTGGGCATTGAGCCGACGCGGCCAGCGCTCCACTAAATCCGGGGCCGAAAGTGCTAATGGCGACCCGCATGGGTGCGCTTCCGCGATTGACACGCTTGATAAGACCTTCTCGAATCGCTGCTCGGCTAAAAGGCGAGGCGAGCGGCGCTTACGATCATCGAGGCGTTACTTGATCGCAGGGCTGTTAATGGTTTGCGAACGGTGGATTTTTCGAGGTTGTCCCTGGTGGCGGATAGCCCCGGAATCGCGTCGCGCCAACTCTCAGCGGCGCTGAATATTCTTCTGCCAAAACTGGTGCGTGTCGTTCGAGTGGGTTTGAAAGAGACCCACTCATTGCATTAATGAAAAAAGTGCTCAGGCACTGATGGCCGTGGGCATCTAATAGATCGCGCACCGGCTGCTGGAATATCCATATGATTCACAAAGGCCTGATCGCCATCGACATCCACATTAACGCCTAAGCGAGCAACAAAGACTGGCGATAGTAGTTCATCATGACCACGAAACAACGCACCCAAGTCGGCATCATCGGAGCAGGCCCTGCGGGCCTTCTTCTCTCGCACTTGCTGCATCTGCAGGGCATTGAATCGGTTATCGTCGAAGCACGTTCTCGAGACTACTGCGAAGCGCGCGTTCGTGCCGGCGTACTCGAACAAGGCTCAGTGGATATCCTGAACCAGGCTGGCGTGGGGGAGCGCATGACCCGGGAGGGCTTGCGCCACACCGGATTTGAAATGCGTTTCAAGGGCCAGCGGCATCGCATTGCGCTCGATGAGTTGACCGGCGGCAAAGCAATCACGGTGTATGGCCAGCAGGAGGTGGTTAAAGATTTGATCGCCCGACGACTCGCCGATGGTGGTCAGGTGTTGTTCGACAGCACCGAAGTGAGCGTCCACGACGTTGAATCCGACCAGCCTCTGATTAAGTACACCAGCGATGGCATCGCTCACGAACTCGCTTGCGACTACCTGATCGGATGCGACGGTTTCCACGGCATCTGTCGCGGCAAGATCCCCAGCAGTATTTTGAAGACCTACGACCGCATTTATCCGTTCGCCTGGCTCGGCATACTCGCTGAGGCCGCTCCGGCGCAGCATGAGCTGATTTACGCCCACCATGAACGTGGGTTTGCACTCTTTTCAATGCGTTCGCCCAAAATCACCCGGCTTTACGTGCAATGTGATCCCAATGACAGCGCCGACAACTGGTCGGACGACCGCCTGTGGAACGAGCTGACCATCCGCCTCGGAACGCAGGAACGCTGGAAGCCCAATATCGGCCCGATCCGGCAAAAGAGCATCACCCCGATGCGGAGCTACGTCTGCGCGCCGATGCGTCATGGCCGCCTCTTCCTCGCGGGCGACGCCGCGCACATCGTGCCGCCAACCGGTGCCAAAGGCATGAACCTCGCCGTTTCCGACGTGATTGTGTTGTCGCGGGCATTGGAAATGTTCTACAAGCAGAATTCGTCGCGCGGGCTGGAGCGTTATTCCGACATTGCGCTGCGCCGCGTCTGGAAAGGCGAGCGTTTCTCGTGGCACATGACGTCGATGCTGCACACTTTCCCTGATCACGATCCCTTCCACGAGCAAATGCAGTTGGCGGAACTTGACTACTACACCGGTTCAGTCGCGGGGCGAACGACGCTCGCCGAGAACTATGTGGGCTTGCCGATTGAGGCGTTTTAGCCCCGAGCGAGGCATTGGGCCTCGGGGTTGCGCTCAGCCACCGGCAGGAGGTTGGCGCGTCGGGCTGTTCACTTTTGACCCAACAGCGCTCATAGCGCTGTTGGTACCGAGGGCGGGACTCGAACCCGCACGATGTCACCAACGGTGGATTTTGAATCCACTGCGTCTACCAATTCCGCCACCCCGGCTTTGTGAACAGCTTGAGAAGCGTGGTCTTGAATTATAACCAGCGCGCCAGTTCGGCAACGTCCTCATCGAGCAGCTCGCCGGCTTCGACCTGTTTGAGCTTGCCATCGCGACCGATCACCCAGATCACCGGCAGGCCTTTGATGTCGCCGAGGACTCGTTGCCATTCCGGCGTCATCATCGCCGCGTTGAACGTGTAGCCGTGGGCTTTCATGTATTTCGGGACTTCGCCAGCGGACTTGTCGACCGAGAGCGCGAGCACTTCGAGGCCCTTTGATTTATTGGCGCGCAGCAGCGCGTCGAGCTTTGGGTTTTGCACTTTACAGAACGGGCACCAGGTGGCGAAACGCTCAACAATCAAGACCTTGCCGCGCCAATGATTAGGGGCGAGGACGGTGCCGTCGACGAGCGTTGTCGCGGGCAGCGCGACCACGTCGCCGACTGCCGCAGCATGGGCTTCGCGCAAAAAGACGGGCACCGAATTCAGTGCCAACGTCACCGCAAGCGTTTGTCCAAAAGTTCGACGATTCATAACTATAACTTTCCTGCAGAATGACCGCTACACCGGGGCAATAAGCACAAATCAGCCATAGTCGATATTTGCCTATATTTGCCTTAAGACCTTATTTAATAAGGGCTACAGCAAAAAGCTGATTCCGCAAAAATGCTCCCGTGACTAAACCATACCCTGATTGCCAACAGCGTTCAGGATGCGCGGCGTGTTGAGTCGGCGCGCCGTGATGCGCTTCTTCGATT
>JBBRVM010000157.1:0-7962 GCA_038246865.1 Burkholderiales bacterium | reverse complement strand
GGGCAGAAACGCATACGAATCGATACCCTCGCTCACCGGGGCTTTCGGGGTAACTGCGTTGGTCGGATTCAAACCAAGCAGCAGCGAAATTTCGCTGTCGACAAGCGTGTAGAAGTGCCCATCGCGAGCGCCGTTGAGCGCGACTTTGTTGAAATAGAAGCGAGTAATCGGCTGTGTGCCCGCGACGCGATCAATGAATACCGAAAAACTTTGCCCGGTGCGCGCAAACGCGGGCAACGTGTCGAGCAGCGCGATCTCGGTCGCGCGCGAGGTCAGGAAGTAGTAATCAAGCGCCGGGAAGACGTACTCGATCATGCGCGTGGTGGTGGCGACGGGCGGCGTCGACGAAACAGAAAAAGTAGCACTCACGGCACACGCTGCCGTGATTGGCCCGGTGGTGTATGTGCTGCCCGAGCGCGTGCCGCCGCAGCCGGTAATTGAGGCGATCTGGAAGCCCGATGCGGGCGACACGGTGAACGAGGCGGTGAGTCCCTGCGCTACGGCAACGCTGGTCGGCGAGATGCTGCCGCCTGTGCCCGCAGAAGCTGTCACGGTGAACATGGGCAGTGCGGTGAAGAACGCCTCAACCCGGCAATCGCTGTTGATCGGTCCGGTCGTCCACGTTGTTGGCCCCGTGATGGCAGGGCCGCCAAAGAAAACGATGCCGCAGCCATTCACGTTGGTCAGGCGGAAACCCGGGTTGGGCGTGACGGTCACAGTCAGGGTCGAACCGAATGGCACGGATTGTGGCGTCGTAGGGCTGATTCGCCCGCCCGTGTCTGCAATCGGCGTAACGACGGCTACATTGGTAAACACGCCGGTGATCGTGCAGTTGGCGGTGATCGCGCCGCTGTCGAAGTGATACGTGGTCGGGCTGATCGGTATGGCGGGCTGACTGCCGCCACACCCTGGGGTGGTGTCCACGCGAACGAACCTGAAGCCCGTATTGGCGGTGAAGTCGAAGCCCACACCAAAGCCACTCATCACAAAGGTTCGCACCGCCGGCGAGGCAGTGCCGCCAATCGCCGCACCGGTCACGGTGAACGACGGAAGCACCACTTGCACCAAACCGGGCGCGCCTGCGGCGTTGTAGAAACTGTCGCCGCTGTACGCGACGAATATCGTGTGGTTGCCCACAACGGACGTCGACGGAAACGCGCACGCTGTCTCGGCGGTATTGTTACCGATGCTACCGGTGCTCAGGTTTGCCACACACAGTCGGGTAGAGGTCAGCGCATCGGTGAAAGTTACGGTGCCCCTTGGTAGCGGCGACGCGCCTGTGCCGCCTTGCACCCGTGCGATCAGGAAATTACTCTTCCCAGCCGCAATCGGATTCTCCCGACTGCTGAGCGTCACGGTCGGCTGGACCAGCGCAGCGGCCAATGATGAAAATAGTGCGGCGAGTAAAACGAGAACACTCATCGCCCATCGCAACGGATTCAATACCGCGCACGTCGATTGTTTTTTGTATCGGGCGGGAGTGATGGTGAGGGCGTTCATGCGCGTTCTCCAGAAAGCGGATTTCAGCGCTGCGACAATGCAACCGCCGTTACCGGGAAGAACGAGCGATTGCCCTCAAACCAGACATTCGCGAAAACAATTTTTTCTGCTAACAGCTTTTCTACATAACCTGGGCTGCATGTGGGCTACAGATGAGAAAAGCGAATAACCAAGTATCTGCAAAAACGATTGCTAGCCCCTATGCAGGCTTACGCTGCACAAAAAAGCTGCCAATCATTGCAGCTGCCGCTACGGCTTCAGTGCGTCAATCGCTTTCACCACCGCTTCATCGCTAAGCGCTCCGCGTTTCGCCCCGGCAGTGATCGCGGCGCTAGCTGCGGCGTCGCTGGCTAACGCCGTCGGATTGAGGAGCCGCCGCAGAATCATCACGCCATCGGTGAGCGGGAGCGTTTGCGCATCACCGTCCACGTCCAGCAACGACAGGTTCGCTGCAAGATGCGCCTCAATGGCTGCCGCATCGCGCAGGCCAGCACCCGTGCCACGCGCGTTCGCGATCAGCGCAGAACCGCGCAGGCCGAGCAGATAGCGCAGCAACAGCACGCCGTCGGTGGCGGGGTGGTACTTTGTTGTTGCATCGCTGTTGTCGATATTGAGAATTGGGCCGTAGCTCACGGTCAACACGGCGGGCGTCGTGGTGGCACTGGTGAAGCCATTGCCAAACGTCGCTCGGTACAGGCTGCCGCCGTCCGCGATAACCGGGATGAAGCCATAGGTCGTTGCCGTGGCGCCCGCTATGGGTACGTAGTTTGCGCCGCCATCGTTGCTGCGAGACCAGAGCACGGTTGGCGGCGGGGTTCCGCTCGCGGCGGCGGTGAAGTTCGCGGTGTTGCCCGCAACCACGCTTTGATCTGCCGGATTCTCGGTGATCGTCACCGGCGCAGTCGCCACAAACGTCGCCGTCACCGTGCACGGCGCCGTGATGGGGCCGGTGGTAAACGAGGCGCTGCCGGGAACGTAGGTGCCGCTACATCCGGTGACAGTGCTCACGATGAAATTCGCGTTCGGCGTTAGTGTGCAGCTCGTGCTGTTACCGCCGTTGACCGGGCTCGTGCAATTGATGCCGCCGCCCGCGCCAGCGCTGCCAGTCACAACGTAGCTGCGCGGCACCGAACACGCCGTCGCCGACGTGCTGGTTCCTCCATTGCTGCCGTTGCAGCCCCAGGTGAAATTGTTGACGTTGGTGGCAACCAGAGTGGCCGTGCCAGTGCTGCACAGGTTGGCGCTGGGTGCTGTGCCGACGCCAACTGCGCTGCTAGCGCTGCCGCAAACGCCGTTGATTTGCGCAACGAACGTGGCGCTTACGGTGCAGGGCGCGTTGATAGGGCCCGTGGTGTAAGGACTACTGTTGCCCGCTGTGCCGCCGCAGCCACTGACGGAGCTGATACTGAAGCCCGTGTTTGGCGTGACCGTAAAGGTCGTGGTGTCACCGGGCAGCACGGCGCGCGTCGCGGGCGTGATCGTGCCGCCGCTGCCCGCCGTGGCGGTGACGGTGAATGTGGGCAAGGCTGTAAAGCTGGCCGTCACGGTGCAGGCCGCAGTAATCGCAGCGGTCGAATAAACGTTGCCCGCCGTGCTGCCCGCGCCGCAACCACTGAAGCCGGCGAATTGAAACCCAGGATTCGCAGTCGCCGTGAATTGCGTGAACGAGCCGGTGTTGATCGGCACTTGCACCGACACCGGCGAAATACTGCCGCCAGGGCCCGCCGCCCCCTGCACCGCGACGCGGGTGACCGCCGTAAGTCCGACCGCAACTTCGTAATTCGAAAGATAGGGGCCGATCACCTTTGATTTTGCGCCCGTCGAAAAATTAACTCCCGCTAAAAAATTCTGTGTGGTCACTGGTCCGCCGACGGGCTTGTAGGCGATGAAATCGACCTCGGAATTGCTGTCCGGATTCACGACCACGGTAATTGAGCTGCCCTCCGTGACCGAAAGCGGAATGCCGCTGACGCTACCGGTGCCATCGCCATTCGGGAACAGGGTAGTCGTGCGCTGATCGCTAAAACTCCACGTGATGGTGCAATCTCTATCGAAAGCGGAGCTGCTCGTGAACGCGACGTTCGCTGGGCCGTTAGATGGAGTCGTGGGGCCGCATGAAGCTTGGGTCTGCGAAAAGTGGAAATTACTCGCTGGCGTGACCACGATATTTTGAATGGCCGTTTGCGCGATCCGAACCGTGTTGCCACTGGTGAACGGTGCGCCGTTCAGGGCGATGGAGCCATTGGCATCGGCCACCAGCGTTAACGCCCAGGTTTTCACGATGGTTTGGTTGACGACCGACGAACTTTTCGCCGCAAAAACTGCGTCACCCGAATAGTTCGCCACATAGGTGTAGTCACCGGCAGCAGCATTCGGCCCAAACGAGCACGTGGTGCTTGCCTTACCGGTCTGTGCCCCCTCTTGCAGGGGATTACACACAATGCTTGAAATCGGCGCACCGTTTAAAGTGCGGATCAGAGTGATGCCGCCGGTCGGCGTGGTACCAAACGCAGTTGGGTTGTTCACGTTCACTGTGATGAACGATGTTTGCGTATCGAGAATTGGTGTCGCCGGTGCTGGAATGCCGATGGTTACGTTGCCCGTGCCGACGGCAAACGTCGGCACCGATGCGGCGAGGCCAAGCATCACCAAAGCAATCCGCGCAAGTTGTTGGCACACCTTCGCTGTAGGCGCAATTTGCTTGCGACTCCAACCGTGAAACAAAGGCTTAAACATGCGCGCTCCCCAAATCATGACAGGCAAGCGTACAGGTGAAACTCAACGCTCACCCGGCAGAACGAGAAAAAGCGGCGAAATCGGACGTGTTTCGCAAAGTAAATTGGTGGAATCGTGCGTAATTCGGACCTAAAAGCTATTTGCAAGATAGCGCAAGGCGTAGGGTGTGCACCAAAGTGCGCACCATGGGGTCGTAATTTCCAAACATGGATAGGTGTAACCACGATGCGCACTTTGGTGCACACCCTACTCGCTCAAACTAGAAAAACGCTTTACTGCGGCAGCGTCATCCCGCACGCCGTCACCAAATGCCCGCGTATTTGCGTCCATGTTTTGCGTTGCGCATTGATGGGAAAGGTGATGCCCGCGACGACCGCGTCGCCGCGAATGCCGAGTGCGATGCGGGCGTGGATGAGCGAGTCGGTGGTAGCGAGCACCTGAGTGTCGCCGTCGATGTCGAGCGAACATGCAGGTGCAGTAAATGGCCCACCGTCGTAGCGCGCGCTGCAAAATTTGTCGAAGCTGCCGCTGCGGCAATAGCCCGCAAGCAGCAATTTGCCGTCAGGTTGCAGGGCCATCGCCGTGAGGTAATCGTTGCTGGTCGCCGGAGTCGCGCCGTTGCTGATGGCGGTGGTGAGCTTGCCGCTGGTGCCGAACGTGGTGTCAAGTACAGGAGCGGCGACAGCGGTGTAGCGCACGGCGCAGAAATCAAATTGACCACCCACCGCGCAGTGTCCGGCGAGTAGCAGTTTGCCATCGGGTTGTAGCGTCATGGCAGTGACGTAATCATTGTCCGTACCGACCGAGGTGACGAGCGTGCCGCCGCTGCCGAAGCCCGCGTCGAGCGCTCCGTTTGCCAGATATCGCAACACGCAGAAATCGATTTTGCTTCCGCTCAAACAGGGTGCCGCCATCAGCAGTTTGCCGTCGGATTGCAGCGCCACCGCGCGTGCCTCGGAGAAGCCGCTACCCACGCTGGTGATGAGCTTGCCGCTGACGCCAAAGCCAGTGTCGAGCACACCACTGATTTCGTAGCGAAGCGCACACACGTCATCCGTCGTGCCGTTGTTACAACGGCCCGCGAGCACCAATTTGCCATCGGTTTGAAGCGCCACGGCGTTGACCACATCATCGCGATTGCTGAACGCGGTAATGACCTTGCCGCCGTTACCAAAACTGGCGTCAAGCGTGCCATTGGGCAAGTACCGCGCCGCGCAAAAATCGCTATCGATTACGTTGCTGCAGGTGCCCGCCACCACGATCTTGCCGTCGGGTTGCGTCAGCATCGCTCGGGCGCGGTCGTCCCCACTGCCGATGGGGGTGATGGTCGCACCGCTAGTGCCGAACGTGCTGTCAATGCTGCCATCGGCATTAAAGCGCTGCACGCAAAAATCATTGTCAGCGAGATCAAAGCATGTGGCCGCAAGCAAAAATTTGCCGCTGGGCAACAACGCCAGTGACGGCGCGACGTTGACTGCATTGGGCACAAACACTTGCGGCAACGTGCCATTGCCGCCGAAGCTCAGATCGAGTGTGCCGTCAACCGTGTAGCGAACCGCACACATCCCAACGTTCTGACAAAAACCTGCCACCAGCACGCCGCCATCCGGTTGTACTGCCATCGCGTACGCCGAGTCTGCGCGCGGTCCGATGGCGGTGATGAGCTTGCCCGATCCCAACGTACTACCGTTCGCCCAGAACGGGTCCAGTGTGCCCGGCTGCCCTGCGGTGGCGATGGCGGTAGTCGCGGCGAACCCGGACGAAAAGCAGAGCACCTGCAGTCCGCGAATCAGGCAGTAAGCAAACGTACGAAAGTGGAATGCAGCGACGGCGGTCATCAAAATTTCCTCAAAAGTACGACGCTACGAACTCGCAGCATCAACAAGGCATAGAACGAGCGCGTGCGGTGAAACCAGACATCGCCGTGGAAAATACTGCCTCACGAGCGCGATCATAGGAGCGGCGAAAGCCGCGATGTGCCCATCCGCCATCGCAGCGTTCGCCGCTCCTACACAACCGATCAGTCGCTAAGGCCCGATCCCGCAACTCGCGGACAGATAACTCAGCAAATCAACCGACGTCCGCCGCGGCGCGCTGGCGGCGAGCGCGTTGGCGGTTAGCGCAGCTCCGGTGTAGCCCAGCGCTGCGCGAGCCAATAACATTGCATCGGTCGTAGCCAGCACTTGTCCGTCACCGTCCAGATCGAGGCTGCATTTCACGGCCGCAACGGGCCTTGATTGCGGCGTGCCAATTTCTAGCGGGCCGGTGAAAGGCGGGCTACCGAGCTGGCCGACTCGGTTGAAGCCCCAACAGGTGAGCAACCCCGCTGTGGTGATCGCGCAGGCGTGGTCGCGGCCCGCAGCCATCGTAGCCACGCCGCTTGTCAACCCCGTGACTGGTAATGGGAACCCGCTGTCAGCGGTGGGCCGACCCACGTTACCTAGCTGTCCATTACTGTTGATGCCCCAGCAAAACGCCTGACCGCTAACGATGCCGCAAGTGGTCCTATCGCCCGCATAGATTTTGGTCGGACGAAACGACGCGCCGAAATAACGCGGCGTATCGATCGGGCTGCTGTTCCCAACGGTACCGTCCCCCACTTGACCGGAACTACGGGCACCCCAGCACCAGGCGTCCCCCGTCGTGCCGTTGGCGGCACACACATGACCGCCACCGGCGGCGACCATCGTTGCGTTGGTAATTCCGATCGCCGTCACGGGCACGTTGCTGGAATTAAGGTTGCCGTTGCCCAACTGACCGACTAAGCCGCCGCCCCAGCAGCGCACCGTGCCACCGGTTACCGCGCAGGCAAATGAAGCCCCTGCCGAAAGGTGAGTCACACCGGTCAAACCCGACACGACAGCCGGCGCGAAAACGGTTGCGCTTGTCGAGCCATTGCCCACCTGCCCAGAGAAGTTGCTGCCCCAGCAACGCACTGTGCTGACACCCGTCAAAATATTTTGCATTTGCGCGCAGCTATACTCCCGCCCCGCCACAACAGCGACCGCTTGGTTGCTCACCGTCGTCAGGCCCAACACCGATACCGGCGTCGGGCTTGAGTTGGTCGTGCCGTTCCCCAGCCGACCATCATCTCCGGCACCCCAGCACTTCACCACACCCTGCGCCAGCGCGCACGTGTGGTCAGACCCCGCCGATACGGATGACACGCCAGTCAAACCAGCCACCACCACCGGAATCGCCGAATTGGTCGTCGTGCCGTCACCCAACTGCCCCGACCCATTGGCCCCCCAGCAATGCAATCCACCACTACCGTAAATTGCACAGGTGTGATTATTCGAACTAGAAGCTTGGGTGTAGGTTTCGCCATGGACGGCGGGGGCTACGAGCAAAGCAAGACTGACAAACCCGGGGGCGAGAAGTGATAGGTAACGTGACACGCGCGTGCTCCTTGAAGTGACGATTGCACTGGAGAACGGGAAGCGGGCGAAAAACCAGACATTGCGGGTGAAATTGTGTTGGGGGAGCAGGACGAAACTAAAGTGTTCCGCTAACTTCGCCGCAGCTTGCACAATTAACCCGCGCGTGTGTCGAGTCGGTACGGTGGGCAGAGGCTACCCACCTGCTTAAAGGCACCTCTAATAATTCATTTGTGGGGCGCATTGTGTCGTCGCGCGGTGCTCGCAATCCTCATGTACCAGGGCGTACATTGCGGTTGCTGCGCTCCGGGCTCCTAACACTGCATCCCCAAAAAATGAATTATTAGAG
>JBBRVM010000156.1:0-7969 GCA_038246865.1 Burkholderiales bacterium | reverse complement strand
GACTACTCGGCTGAGTATTTGCAATACGTCGAGGACATGCTCAACGATCGTCCGCGTCGTTCACTCAGTTGGCTGACCCCGCGCGAAGTAGCATCTCTCTTGCGCCCCACCATCCGCGCAATTTGAACTGGAAACCACCAACGGCGGTTTATCGACTTTTGCCAAATCAGGCTGCTAGCCCCTATGCGGAAGTCGCTTCAGCCGAAAGCTGAGTCCTCAGTCGGCGCGAATCAGCCAGGTAATTTAGTCCTGCAATCGCCCGTACGCCGTACCAGCTCACATACTCGCCGTCGATGAGCTCGATCGGTTGCGTCAGTTGCATCGTGCTCCGCAATTCCCTGATGTGTTCGTCGCCAAACGAGTAGGGTTCCGACGATAAAAAGATGCGCTCGGCGTTACGCCAGACGGTGTCGTCTTCAGCCACTTCCGGGTAGCGCTTTTCGGCTTGCACCGGCAGTGTTTTCCAGCCCACTGTTTCGAGCATCGCGCTGACGTAGGTGTCGCGCGAGATCGTCATCCACGGGTTTTTCCAGATGGCGTAGAGCACAGTTTGAGGCGGCAATTGCGCCCCGACGGCGCGCGCTCCAGCGAGCGCATTAACCAGTTCTTTCGCTAGACCTTCCGCCGCTTCATCCGCTGAAAAAATATGCCCCAGCAAGCGGAACAGCGCAATATTGTCCTCCGGCACCATCGGATGTGTGACCACGATGTTCGGGATCACTTTGCGCAGGTGATCGACGTCTGCTTTGCGGTTTTCATCGATGTTGACGATAACGTGCGTTGGCTCGGTGTCGATCAGGCGCGCTATGTTCACATCCTTGGTGCCACCCACTTTTGGCACTTCGCGCACGGCGGGCTCAGGATGAATGCAAAACCCGGTGCGCGCAACGACCTGTTCGCCCAGACCGAGCGCAAACAGCGTCTCGGTGATTGATGGCACCAGGCAGGCGATACGCAGCCTTGCCGGGCTGGCGAAACGGGCGTGGGGACGGCCTATGGCGTCGGCAATGACATCAATCGAATAACTCATGGCTCATGACGTGGGGATGTTTCGCGCAATAAAAAGGCCGCATAACGCGGCCCTTTGGGTCGTCACCGGGAAGACTATTTCTTCCGCTCCGAACGCGCCTTGGCGATCACGAAATCAAGCGCTGCTGGCACATCCTTGTGGCTACCTTTGAGCAGATGCGGCTGAATTTTGAATTTGCCATCGATGAAAAGCATCGGCACACTGTCGACCGAGTAGTTGGCAGCGAGCGTTTTTGCGCGATTCATTTTGCTGTTGACCGCGAAGGAGCCCCACATTTCCTTGACTTTGGTCGCGTCGAGACCGTTAGTCCCAGCCCAGCTGAAGAACACGTTTTCGTCGTAGAGTTTCACGTTGGCGCTGTGAATCGATTGAAAAACTTTCGGAGTCAGGTCTTCTCGACCAAGCGCTTCCAGTGTGTAATAAATTTTACCCAGATTGACCCAGGCTGGCTGGAACGCGACGGGGACGCGCTTGAAGCTCACGTCGGCGGGGACTTTTTTCGTCCATGGCCCCAAAAATTCCTCAAGATCGCGGCAGTGATTGCAGCCGTAGCTGTAGAACTCGATGACCTCGATCTTGGTGCCGGATTCGACCGCCTGCACATTTTTCAGGCGCTGGTATTCCTTGCCTTCGGTCAATTGTTCCTGGGCCGTGGCCGTGAACGACGCCGCCGAGGCCGCAATCAGGCCGCACGCTACGAGTGCCGACCATTTAGAGGATGTAATCCAACGCAACATAATGTCTCCGTCTGTTTGTCTGATTGTTTGTGTAATTCGCGATTAATACGACTAACGCATCAATCAATTAGTTCGCCGACACCCGCGACCCCACGCCGGTCGCCGACAAGCGGCCGGTCATCAGGGCTTGACGACGCTCACCTCAATGCCCTGACGTGCCAGATCGCCGCGAACCTTGCCTGCCTCGTCCGGGTCACGGTACGGGCCAACGCGGACGCGGTGAACGGTGCCTTTGTCGGGAATGTCGGCACTTTGAATTTGTGCCTCATAGCCGAGCACGGCGAAGCGCGCGCGCTGATTTTCGGCATCCTGCCTGTTGACGTAAGCGCCCACCTGTAACCACAGGCGACCACGCGCCTCTGCGCTTGGAGCAGGCTCAGTGTCGGCTTTCGCCGCTTCGGCTTTGGCTGCGGGTTTGCTGGCGGCTGTGGGTGACGCACTCGGCATGCTCGAAGGCGTACCGGGCTGCACGATGCGTTCGGCGTCGGATTTGTTTTCATCCTTGGCGAGCTCGCCCGCGCGACCGGTCGCTTTCGGCTCCAATTTTGGCTTGATCGGTTCAAGCTTTGAATGGGGCGTCGTTTCCGGGCGGAACGGCGTGGCCTGATAAACCCAGATGGCAATCACCCCGGCGACCACGAGACCGGCCACAAATCCGATCAGGCCACCAAAGAAAAATGTGGCAGTTTTTAGTTGAGAGGTGTCCACGTTCACATTCACTTTATCGCACTTTCACATTTTGCTCGGCGCCGAGACCCCGAGCAAATGCAATCCATTCTTCAACACTTGTGCAGTTGCGGCGGCTAGCGCGAGCCGGGCGGACCGGTCGCGCCTATCGTCCACGAGGAAACGCTCGGCGTTGTAATAAGAATGGAACGCGGCGGCGACTTCGCGCAGATAGAACGGCAATACATGCGGCGCCAGTTCGCGTGCCGCCGTGGCCAGCAGGCTCGGGAAGTCGGCGAGTTGGGTCGCGAGCGTTTCAGCCTTTTCGTGCGTCAACGCGGACAAATCGGCCTTGGCCAACGCGTCGTGATCGATGCCGCCATCGCGCAGCACTGAGCAGATGCGGGCGTGAGCGTACTGCACGTAATACACCGGGTTTTCTTCCGATTGCGAGCGTGCCAGATCAATGTCGAACGTGAATTCGCTATCCGCCTTTCGCGACACGAGAAAGAAACGCACTGCGTCTTTGCCGACCCATTCGATGAGTTCACCGAGGGTGATGTAGCTGCCTGCGCGCTTGGAGATTTTGACTTCTTCACCGCCCTGCATCACGCGCACCATGCTGTGCAGAAGGTAGTCGGGATAGCCTTTTGGAATGCCCATATCAAGCGCCTGCAAACCGGCGCGGACGCGCGCGATGGTGCCGTGGTGATCGGTGCCCTGAATGTTGACCACCGTGTGAAAGCCGCGCTCCCACTTGGTGACGTGATAGGCCACGTCCGGCACAAAGTAGGTGTAGCCGCCCGCGGCTTTGCGCATCACGCGATCTTTGTCATCGCCGTAGTCCGTGGTCTTAAGCCAGAGCGCGTTGTCGAGTTCATAGGTGTGACCGGAGGCCTGTAACGCCGTTACCGTTTTGTCGACGCGACCGTCGGTGTAGAGTGAGCTCTCCAGGTAGTAGCAGTCGAATTTCTTCACGCCGAACGCGGTCAAGTCCTTGTCCTGCTCATTGCGCAATACGTTGACAGCAAACTCGCGCACGGCGTTGGCGTCGTTCACGTCGCCACCGGCTGCGACGAACTGTTTGCCAATTTCGACGATGTACTCACCGCGATAACCGTCATCCGGCCAACCTTCGGTGTCCGGCTCAATACCTTTCGCGCGCAGTTGCACCGAGCGCGTCAGATTGTCGATCTGGTTGCCCGCGTCGTTGTAATAGAACTCGCGATAAACCGAACAGCCTTGCGTTTCGAGCAGGTTGCAGAGCGTGTCGCCTAGCGCAGCTTGACGTGCGTGGCCGGTGTGCAGCGGGCCGGTCGGGTTGGCTGAGACAAATTCGATCAGGACTTTTTCGCCGTTGCGAGCGTCACTGCAGCCAAACTTTTCGCCTGCTTTCAACACATCGGCCACAACGGAGAACTTTGCCGCTGGATTCAATCGAATGTTGATGAATCCCGGCCCAGCGATGCTGATTTCCGAGACCAGCGGATGCGGTGCTGCATCAAGCGCGGCTTTGAGCGCAGTCGCCACTTCACGCGGATTTTTGCCCAATGGCTTTGCCAATTGCAGCGCAATGTTAGTCGCCCAATCGCCGTGATCGGCCTGCTTTGGGCGTTCGAGCGCAGGAACGGCGGTGTCGCTCAGACCTGCTGACTTAACGCCGGTCGCTAGCCATTCAATTAATTGTTCTTTTTGCATTAATGAGTTTTAGTAAACGGGTTGATGAGGGTGAGCCCGTAGCCTTGAAAATCCCGTGTGTTGCGCGTTACTAGCCCTAGGTTGTAGACAATGGCTGTGGCCGCGATTTGCTTGTCGATCAGGTGGTCAGCGCGTGGAGCAAGCATTAGCCCCCAGACATTGGCGCACTCCGCGTTAAAGGGAATAATCCGTTCAGCAAACTTAGCCTCCATCTCGGTAACCCAAGCGTCGAGCTTGTCGGCATAGAGAACGTCGCCGCGAAGTCTTGGCAGTGCTGCGCCGCGTCGAATTTCGCCCAACGTCGGTGCGGCAATAAATGCGGCTTGACCGCCGCGTTCGGCGCGATCAAGAAAGGCGCGTACGCCGGAGCCTGTGTCGCCGTCGTAGCGCAATTGGCTAACGACGTTGGTGTCGAGAAGTAGCACGGAATTAGGGCTTGTATATCTACGCGACCTTGTTAGCCGTCGTTCTGGACACGCTCAAAGTCGCTATCGAGCCCACCTCGTGGCATCGCTGCCAGCGCCTCGATGAAGCTGCGTTTTTTTGGTCTCGCTAGCGCCTCGCGCAAGATGCGTCGATGCTGCTCCTCCGCGCTGATGTTTGCCGCAGCGGCGCGCGCCTTCAACGACTCCACCAAATCGGGTTCGAGGTTTCGTACGACTAATTGACTCATGTGAGGCTCCCAGATTTGCTCTAACGCTATCAATGATAGCAAATGCGTCGGATGAACCCGTGTGGGAGCGGTGGGCACCGCTCCCACAGACAAGACAGCCCAAAACAACGCGCGATTACGGCGCTACAGCCGTCCAAACCCCATCGTTAGCCGACGAGGCAACACACGCTTCAATGAACGCCATGCTGTGCACCGCGTCATTGATGGTTGGATAGTTCACGTTGGCAATCACCTGATCGTTCCGCCGTGCGACGATGGCTTCGGCCGCTTCGCGATACACATTGGCAAAGGCTTCTAGCAAGCCTTCCGGATGGCCGCGTGGTGTGCGGCTAAGCCTTGCGATTTCGGGCGGCAGGTTCACGTCACCACGTCCGAAAGTACGCGCCGTTTCGCCTTCGATGTTGAGATGCAGATAGGCCGCTTCGCGCTGCGACCAGTCGATGAGCCCGCGTTCGCCGTAAATACGCAGTCGGATGTCGTTTTCGCCGCCCGCTGCGGCCTGCGTGATCGTGTATTGCCCGCGCGCGCCGGAATCAAAACGCAAATTCGCGAGCACTGTATCAATGACCGTACGACCCGGCATCAGCGCGCCCACGTCAGCGCTGACCGATGCAATTTGCAACCCTGACACATTGCATGCAAGGTGCTGTGCGTGGCAACCAATCGCCGAGAACACCAGCGCCAACCCGCTGCGCGACGCATCAAACTTCCAGCGCTGACTGTCGGTCATGTTGCCTTGTTCGATGGGCTTGGCGAGCCCGCTCTGGATGTATTCGACCTGCACAAAACGCACCGGGCCAATCGCTCCGTCGGCGACGAGCTGTTTGGCGTAGCGCGTCATCGGATATGCCGAATAACCATGCGTCACGCAGAGCACGCGATTCTTCGCCTGTGCGCGCGCCGCAAGGTCACGTGCTTCAGCGGCGGTCGCGCTCACCGGTTTGTCGCAGATGACATCCAGCCCGGCATCCAGCGCAGCGACGCAATACGGATAGTGGGTGTCGTTCGGCGACATGATCGCAACCGCATCAATGCCGTCCTCACGCACAGCTTCGGACGCCAGCATCGTCGCCACATCGGCATAACCGCGCGCAGCGTCAAGGCCCATCGAAGCCGCCGCATCACGCGAGCGATCCGGCGTGGACGAAAACACACCCGCAACGACTTGCCATTGGCCATCAAACTGTGCAGCGCGGCGGTGCATGCCGCCAATCCACGAGGTCGGGCCGCCGCCGATGATGGCCATGCGCAGAGGTTGGGACGAAGTGCGAGAAGTGGGGTTCATAGTGTTTTCCTTACTGATTCGCTTAAGGCGGCGCCGATCAAAGCTCATCAATCGTAGCGCAACGAGCGACGGGATTTGTTGAGCCGACGAAGACTACCCTTCCGGCGAGCACTTCAGCGTGGGCGGTACGATCACTGAGGCGTCGGCGGTAAATGTCGACACCCGCAAAGTTTAGCCACGCTGCCGCCGGGTCAGAAAGTTGCCCTTGGCAGTTCCGCTTCGCTAAACACCAGATGCACCTGTGCGTCGGGAGGGATGCCGGGCATCGTGGCTGCCCAGGCTTGCCATTCGGCACGCATCGTTTCCAGTTGACCGGGCTCACGCTTCGCCAGATTTGCCCGCTCGCGAGGATCGGCTTCCACATCGAACAGATACTCATGCGAATCAATCGCTAAGTATTTCCAGCGACCCTCACGCATAGCCGCCTGCTTGCGATGGTTCATTCGCCAATAGAACTTGCGCGGCGGATTGCTCGTCGGTTCGGCGAGAACCGGAGCCATGTCCACCCCATCAAGCGGCGCATCGGCACTGTCTGCAACGCCCGCTGCTGAAAGCATCGTGGCCGTCCAGTCCATCGTCAAATTCGGCGTCGCCGACACACCAGCTGCTTTGATTCGCGCGGGCCAACGCGCCACCAGCGGCACCCGCAAACCGCCTTCCAGCAGATCCATCTTGCCGCCCATGAACGGCCAATTTTTCGAGTAACGCTCGCCACCGTTGTCGCTGGTGAAAATCACCAGCGTGTTGTCCGCAAGACCTTTCGCTTCGAGCGCCGCCAGCATGCGCCCGATGCCTTCATCCATGTGATGAATCATGCGCCAGTATTTGTCGAGCGAACCACCGTCGATGTGACTGATTTTGGGGCTGATGCGCAGCGCGTCTTCACGATCATCTCGCGTCTCCCAGGGCCAGTGCGGCGCGGTGTAATGAACAGAGAGCAAGAACGGCTTTTCAGTCGATTGCTCATCAATCCATTTCACCGCGCGGTCGCTCACCATGTCGGTGAAATAGCCGTCCTCATGAATCTCGGTTTCGTTCTCCCACAGATCGTGATTGCCCCGCGAATCCATATGCGTGAAGTAATCCACCGCGCCCGCCGTCGCGCCGAAAAAATAGTCGTAGCCGCTTTGTCGTGGGCCGAAGGTCGGAGCATGTCCGAGGTGCCATTTGCCTGTCAGCGCCGTGCGATAACCGGCATCGCGCAGACGACTGGCAAGTGTTGGAATCTCCGGCGGCAAGCCAAGCACCGAACTGCCGCGCGCATTGCCGCCCATCGGTTCTTCTGCTGCGCCGCGAAAGCGGTATTGATAGCGACCCGTCATTAGCGCGAATCGTGTCGGCGAACAGACGGGCGAATTCGCGAGCGCGTGGGTGAAGCGCAAGCCATCCTTCGCCATGCGATCAATGTTGGGCGATACGTCGAATGATGCGCCTGCGCCGCCATAGCAACCCAGGTCAGCGGAGCCAAGATCGTCGGCGAGGATGAAGATGAAATTGGGGCGAGAGTTCATGGGGGAAAGCTTACCGCAGTCCCGGCCTTTGTCCCCTCTCCCTTGAGGGGAGAGGGCTAGGGAGAGGGTGACGGTGGAATGCAATAGTCGCGTTGCCACAAACACCAAATCTCCGTTCGTGGTGAGCCTGTCGAACCATGAACGTGAATAGAAGTGCAATCATGGATTGATTGCCACCAGCGCGCTCTATGGCCGCGCGGGGCCAGTCACTTTTGGCAGTCGCCCCAAAAGTAACCAAAAGCGCTCGCCCCTGCACCCCGCTCCATCCTGCGGTGCTCGCAACGGGCGGGATGCGTCAACGGCACACGAAAGCTTCGCTAACGCTACGCACAGTGTGTGCCGACGACGCATCTACGACCGCCCGTTGCT
>JBBRVM010000155.1:0-7993 GCA_038246865.1 Burkholderiales bacterium | reverse complement strand
GTGCCTGATGCGCTCAAAAAAGGTAAGCCCGGCACCGAAGCCTTCCGCTCGGCGCTGCGTGACGCGCTCGAAAATCAGAAGGACATTGTTGGCTGTCAGGGTGTGTTCAATATCACCCCGACCAATCACAACGGCCTCGACAAGCGCGCCCGCGACGTGATCACCATCAAGGACGGCAAGTTCCGTTTGTTGGGCGAGACGAAGGTCAGCCTCTAACTATTTATAGTTCCTCCTCCTTCAAGGGGGACGAGACACGGGTGTCGCCTGTCGACTCCGGGTGGGGGATGGGTTTCGACCTTCACTCCCCACTATAAACCCATCCCCACCCCGGCCCTCCCCTTGAAGGGGAGGGGGCAAAGGCAACTCCATGCAATACCGCCGCCTCGGCAAAACCAATCTCCGCGTCTCCACTTTGTGCCTCGGCACCATGATGTTTGGCGATCAGACCGACGCGATGGAATCGATGCGCATCGTGGATCATGCGCGTGCGCAGGGCGTGAATTTCATCGACACGGCAGACGTGTATTCACTAGGTAAATCTGAGGAAATCACCGGCACTGCTATTCGTGGGGATCGCGATCACTGGATTCTGGCGACCAAAATCGGCAACAAAATGACGCCTGAGAGCGCCTTGCCGAACCACGAACGCTATTCGCGCAAATGGGTGATGCAGGCGTGCGACGCTTCGCTCAAAAGGCTAGGCACCGACTATATCGACATCTACTACATGCATCGCGATTTCGAAGAGGATTCGCTGGAAGAGGCGGTCGGCGCGCTGGGCGATCTGATTCGTGCGGGCAAAATTCGCTACTTCGGCGTGTCGAATTTTCGGGCGTGGCGCATCTCCGAAGTGATCGCGGAATGCAAACGTCAGGGCGTGCCGCTACCCGCGATTTGTCAGCCGTATTACAACCTGCTGAATCGTTTACCCGAGGTTGAAATCCTGCCTGCGTGCGGCTTCCACGGCATCGGCGTGACGCCGTACAGCCCGATTGCACGCGGTGTTCTCACCGGAAAATACAAGCCGGGCGATGCGCCGCCATCAGACTCCCGCGCCGCCCGCGCAGACAAACGCTTCATGCAAACCGAGTGGCGCGAAGAGTCGCTCGTGATCGCACAACAGCTCGAAACGCACGCCGGGAGCAAAGGCTTCTCGCTGCTGCAATTCGCCACTGCCTGGGTGCTCGCCAATCGTTTCGTGACGAGCGTGATTGCCGGGCCGAAAACGCTGGCGCAGTTCGAGCCGTACTTCGGCGCGCTTGACTATCCGTGGGCGGCGGACGATGATGCGATGGTCGATTCGCTGGTGCCGAAAGGTCATCCGTCGACGCCGGGGTATAACGATCCGGCCTATCCTTTTATCGGTCGATAGCTATTTTTCTATCGCCGTTGGGCACGACAGCTTTTTCATGTAACCTTGGCTGAACGAGGGCTGACGGCAATTATTAGCACTACTCGACTATCGCCATTTATTGACCTAAGCCCCAATAAGAACGTCATTTCAGCGATAAGCTGACACGTACAGTTAGGATCATCATGCTCGGAAAATTAAACGAACTCACAGAAGGCCACGGCGCGCTGAAACGCGGTCACGGCCTGATTTCCGGCGTGATCGCCCTCTCGCTGGCGATCCTCTGTTTCCTCGGCGTGCTCGCCTTTCACTTCCCCGAATATCTGACCACGCCGCAGCTTCGCAAAAGCTACAACGTGGACGTGATTCGAAACATCATGCTCGGGGCGCTGGCGATTGCCGGCGGCATCAGCCTTGTGAATGTCATCTTCAACCGCGCACGCTGGCTAGCCGCATTTGCATTCGTGCTCGTGGCGCTCACGCTGCTCCTCGGCGGCCACAAAGTGCCGGTGAATGATTTCGCGGACAACACGCCGTATATCGGCCTCGACTGGTTCATCCTCGATCTGCTCGGCTCTTCGCTGATTTTTATCTTCATCGAAAAGCTCTTCGCGCATCGCAAAGATCAGCCTGTGTTCCGCGCCGAATGGCAGACCGATTTTCATCACTTCATCGTCAATCACATGATCGTCGGCTTCGTGCTGCTCGCCACGAACCTGATGATGCACAAGTTTTTCGGCTGGGCGGCGAATGATGGTGTACGCGGCTGGGTGCAGGGTTTGCCGTTTTGGGTAGCGGTGCTGTTGATCGTGCTGGTCGCCGATTTTGTTCAATACTGGACGCACCGCGCGTATCACGAAGTGCCGATCCTGTGGCGCTTGCACGCCGTGCATCACAGCGCAAAAAGCATGGACTGGCTAGCGGGTTCACGGCAACACATTCTCGAATTGGTGATCACGCGCACGCTGGTGCTGGCACCGATCTATGTGCTCGGTTTTTCTAAAGAAGTGATCGACGCCTACATCGTCATCGTCGGCTTTCAGGCCGTGTTCAATCACGCCAACGTCAGCGTCCGCCTCGGCCCGCTGCGCTACGTCATCGTAACCCCCAACTTCCATCACTGGCATCACAGCCAGGACCAAGCCGCGCTTGATCGCAACTACGCCGCGCATTTCGCCTTCCTTGATTACATCTTTGGCACAGCGGTGAAGAGCGATCAACTCTGGCCGGAAAAGTACGGCGTGCTCGGTGACTACGTGCCGAACGGATTCGTCAAGCAGTTCAAGTTTCCGTTTACGTGGAAGGGGTAGCGGGTCACGCGAGAGGTTGCGCTAGCTGCAGTAGCTCGATGATCCCGGCAGCGCGCGTGGTCGGCACCTGAGCCTGCATCGCTCGGCGGTCGCCCAAGTTGAGACGATTGTCTTCTAGTCGATTTTGGTGGCGTGCTTTTGGGCGACGTGGCGAACGCGGATGATTTCTATGTTCTTCCCTTTGACCCTGTAAATCACGAGGAAGTTTTTGTGCGCTACGAGTTCGCGGGTTCCCGCGACTCGTCCGGCTCTCCCAACGCTTGGAAAGTCAGCCAGGACGAGCGTTTTTTCGCGTATCTCTTGAACGAAACTTGTTGCCCGGTCAGGTTTATCTTGCGCGATGTAGTCGGCAATCGTCGCCATGTTTTCGAGCGCGACTTTGAGCCACTTAACAGCCATACTTCGCGAAAAAGTTTGTGACTTCTTCCTCAGTCGCAAACTCGCCTCTATCGGCTTCAGCGAGGCCGTCTTTAATGTCCTGTACTTGCCAGGCCTGTACTTGCAGGTATTCGCGCAAGGCCTCTACCGTCAAAAAACTTTTCGTTCGGCCTGTGGCTTTTGTTAGTTCTTCGAGCTGGACAGCCAGCTCTAACGGAAGGCGAACATTGAGGGACTTTTCGGTGATCGTTGCGGGCATGACTTACAGCCTGGTGAGATTAGTTTGTGTGAGTTGTTTTACAGACAAAGCATATGTATTACAAGTTGGCGGCAGGCCGAGAATTTGCGGTCCATGCAACCAACGAGATCCCGCCCGACTTTCCCGACCGACGGGACGGCGTACACCGCAGAGTGATGCGGTGATTAGCGCCAGATTCTCCGGCAGTTTGATCAGCGCAAAATAGATATAGTTGTGCGTATTGGATTAGTTGTACAAGTTGCACACTACAATTTGCCCTGTACTTGGAGACTCCCATGAATTCCACCGCTACCCGAATGCCCACCTCCGTTGTTCGACAACACTTCTCAGATGCCCTGGAACAAGCGCAGGACAACGAAGTACACATCGTGCGCGGATCAGCAGAAAAGGGCAAGCCGGTCGCCGTGCTGGTGAGTCATGACCGCTTCAACGCGCTCACCCGACGCGCCGAGGTCGGCGAAAGTGCCCTGCGGCAGCTCGATCAAGAAGCCTCTTTGCAGATGAAAACCCATCGCAACGACCCCGCGTTGCGCGCAATGCAGGACAAGATTCGGGCGGCGCTCGCCGATCTTCGACCCACCCCGCGCTACAGCCTCAAGGAACTGTTGGCGCGGGTTCCTGCGGAAGGGCTGCCCATTGATCGCGAGTTCGACGCAGCGCCGCCCGTGGGTCGCGAGGCTCTATGACGAGCCGGACAAGCCGGACAAGTGGGGCGAGCGTCGCGAGCGCGCGACCGATTCAGGTTGAGCGTGGCGACATTATTGAGTTGACGCTGGATCCGACAGCGGGTCGCGAACAACGAGGTCGCCGTCGAGCGCTCGTGCTCTCACCTCGCGAATTCAATCGCGTCGCAGGCGTAGTCTTCATCGCCCCCATTACCCATGGCGGCGACTACGCACGCGACATGGGATTCACCGTACCCCTTTCCGGCACCGGCCTCGACTCGCAAGGCGTAGTGCTGTGTCACCAGACAACCAGCAAAGACATCAACGCACGCGAACCCAGAAAAATCGAACGCGCGCCTGACTACATCGTTAACGACGTATTGGCGCGCGTTCGTGCGGTGCTTGAGTAGAGCTGAAGTGGGTTGCGTCTGGATGATTTGCCACGCGTAGTGCGTGCGTTCGCCTGACCCAACACAACTTAACTGAGTGCCAAGACCGTTTACAGAGACCGCTTGTTCCCGGGACTCGCCACGTCCCCTGATCGGCCTGTTCATCGAAGTCTGCTTTGAAGGATTGTGGTCGTTTGGTCTGGATCCAATGGGCCAAATTATCAGCGCCGATGTGGACACACAGCTCACCTCGATACACTTCAGGTGCTTGCTATACAGCGCCGCGCCGTGCTTGTAGCAGATCCAAAGAACAAAAGCGCTATGAACAGGCAAGGGACATGGTTACATCACCGAGCGGTATGCGTCGACCTCTAGCCCGCGAAAGCCAGACTTCTGACCCTTGGGGGCGGTACTACACGGAGCCCATTGTCAGCCGAGCGTTGATTGAGCGGATCGACGTGGCCAAGCCGAAGCTCGTTCTGGAACTTGGTTCTGGCTCGGGCTCCCTGTGCAATGTTGCGGCCGACCGCTGGCAGCACGCCAATTTGGTGACGGTCGACGTTGACCGCAGCGCGTCCAAGCGTTTAGATAACGGCAATGTTGGACAACAGCGCCGACACAGCCATTTTGTACATGACGTGCTCGACTCGGCGCTTTCCGACAAGATCGGCGTCACACTTGGCACGGTCGACGTCGCCGTTTGCAACCCACCATATATTCGACCAAGGTGGCGGTCTGACTTTGGCAACATTCTCGAGGGTGCCGGTTTGTCTGGCACCCTCACCTCCGTACATGACGCCGGTGCCGACCTCCTGTTCCTTGCCCAGAATTTGCGACTCCTGCGACGAAAAGGCAAGCTAGGTTTGATTCTGCCCGATGGTCTGATCACAGCTGAAAAATTCAGCCGTTTGCGCCAAAACCTGTTGCGCCAGCACCTGATCGAACAGGTGATCCAGTTGCCACGAGGTGTGTTCAAAGGCACCCAAGCCCAGACCTATCTTGCTGTCCTCTCCAAGATGGCGGGCGAAACGGATCAGGTCACGCTAAGCCAGATGGGCCATGACGGACAACTCTGCACGCCAATCAAGGTTTTTCAGGACGCCGCTGTCAAGCGGCTCGATTACATCTTCCATTCGCAGGTGAACTCGCCGAACCGAAATGGCAACAGCGTGCCGCAGATGGCCGTAAAGCAGGCGTTGACGGCCGTTGTGCGCGGCACGATCTGCTCGTCGTCAATCGCAGCGTTTCCCGCGCCCGTATTCCATCTCCGGGACTTCGCGAAACCGATCGGTGAGCACGACGTGCGCACCGTCCCCAAGCGTTTTGCGCTCGGCGTACGTGCGGCCCAGCACCTCGCGCAGGAAGTCAAGTTGGCACTGCCGGGTGACATCTTGGTTGCGCGCGTTGGGCGGGCGCTGGAGCAGCGTCTGGCGCTGGTGGTTCACGGGCCTTGTGTAATCAGCGATTGTGTCTTCGCGTTGCGTGCAAAAGAGGAGCATCGCGAGAGTCTTTACCAGTTCTTCGACAGCGATCGCGGTCGGAGTGCCCTCGCTTCATCCGCCCACGGTGTTGCTGCTAGATTCTTATCAAAGACCAACCTCTTCGAAATCCAGTTCTGATCGGACCCCGATGTCGCAGCTTACTCAACTCGGCGGTTTCGACCAACGTTTCGATCAACTTTCTGTCGAGCGGGCGGTCAGCCACCTCAGCCGCGCAAATGTCCGCACGCCGCTCAGCGTTGAACGCCTCAAGCAGTGGGTCAAACAGTTTCAGAGCACCGAGGAAAAGACGCTAGCTTGGCTGATTCTGCGAAACCTTATCTTTCGCACCAACGAGCAACTGTTGTCTTCCATGCGGCAAGCTGTGAAGCAGGCCACTATCCACTTTGTCGAGCAGCAAAGCTTGAGGGGGAGTGTCACCTGGGATGATGCGCTCAAAGGCCACTCCGGCCTCACCTTCTTATGCGGTCCGCCATCGCTTGCAACTCGTGGACTTCCTACTCAACCGGGAAAAAGCGGCGACCTGATCGCCAGACTGATTAGCCAGCGATACGGCATCGATAGGCACTTTCCATCCGACGTCACGGTTTTGAAGGAAGATGAACGATTCATCGTCGTAGACGACGGAACTTACACAGGGATCCAGCTCGCAAATTTCCTGCAGGGTTGGGACATAGACTTTTCTCACGGGCGCGTAGCTATCGCGGTTGCGATAGCCCACGACACCGCTCGCAAGCATCTTTCAGAGCAGTTCCCGAGTGTGGCGCTATTTCACGGGGAACTCCTGACCACAGACATGTGCTTTCAAGCCTTGTCCAAAAAATGGATTGAAACCAAGCAATGGGGCTATCAGAAAAGTCCGCTAGAGGTCTACGATGCGCTGCATAAACGCAACAAACCTTTCGGAAATGGAAATGGCGGCAACGGCTACGGCGATATCGGCGCGCTAGTCGCGTTTGGGCACGGTGCGCCGGACGATTCTATTCAGCTGCTTTGGGATGTGTCCCCGAGTTGGAAACCACTTGTTGATCGTTGAGCTTGAACATGCAAATTAATGCTTCCATGCTGGCGCGAACACGCGCAGAAGAACACGAGGCCGATGTCTGGGGCGAGTTCTTTATTCCACCCTATTTCGACCGACTGGCATTGACTACGGCCACTAAGTCAGCCTACATCACTGGGAAGCGTGGTTGTGGCAAAACGATGCTGTTGAAATATTTTGATTACCACACGGCATTTTCAAAACACCGGACGGAGATACCAGCGGACGCGCTCGGACATGTCGGCATTTACTGGCGTGTCGACACCCAGTTCTGCAGCTCGCTAAAGCATCGTGGTATCGAGGACGCAGAGTGGAGCGTGATCTTTGAAAGCTACTTTGGACTCGTGATTGCGACCGAAATGCTTCGCGCGGTCGAGAGCATCGCAGACAGTTCATTCCCGAATTTCAACGCGGATGACCTTGCGACGCTGACATTACCCAGTGCCGCTGACTACTTGCACGGTGCGCCAAAGGGTGCGCGTGAACTGATCCAACATCTAGAGTCGCTACGGCGCAGTTTCACCACTTGGGTCTCCAACGTAAAGAGAATTGACTGTCCCATTTTGCCGCCGGGCCGGGACTTCATCCTGTCGCTTATTGGCGATCTTCAAGACAACGCCTCGCTCTCAGAACTCTCGATCTTCGTCTACGTCGACGAGATCGAAAACCTTGTGAAGTATCAGCGGCGCGTCTTAAACTCTTTCCTGAAACACAGCCAGCGACCGCTGATCGTTAGCTTTACGTCGAAGGAACACCCGACGGACAATGAGACGTCGGGCTCCGAGTCGATCAACGCCACCCACGATTACCGGTTGGTGGACCTTGACAACCTCTTGGAGCTCACGGGGGCGGCCATGCCGTTCTTTGCTGAAGTGTTCCTCGGCAACGTCGACATCGCTGCCGGTCGCTCCAATAGTGAACGTCTCGACGTCGTACGGTCTCAGGCCAGATTGGCTGAGCGTCAAAAGCAGCCATACCAAATGGCGGTGTTGACGGAAATGCGCAGGCAATTTCCTGATGTCTCGGACAAGCAGATCGCAGCGAACGCGCTTCAGGTGGCAACGCTCAGAGAGAGCCTCTACAGACGGATCGGCAAGGCG
>JBBRVM010000154.1:0-8019 GCA_038246865.1 Burkholderiales bacterium | reverse complement strand
TGCCTGCGATGCTGCTCGCCGGGCTCGCGGCGACCGTGCCGAACGCAGCGGCAGCAGTGCGCCAACGGGCGCATTGGCTGTCCACGCTGGAGGGCGGCAACGGTGCGGTGCGCGAGTTGGTGGAAGCCATTTTGCGCATCCAGGGACGGTTAGATGAATTGCTGAAACCGTACCTGGTATTGCAACCGGAATCAGGCCGATGAGCACCTTTATCTGGCGCCGCCGTCAAGATCGTTTGGCGGCGCTATTCCCGGTGATCGCCATCGCGCTGTTCGCGTTGCTCACGTTCTGGCTGGACGCGCGCGTGACCGAGAGCGCACGTGCACAGCAAAAATCTTCGCAGCCCGCACCTGATCATTTTTTGCAGAATTTCAAGATCGAGCGCACCGCTGCTGACGGTCGCGTTGAAAGCACAATGATGGGTCAGCGCGCAACGCACTTCCCCAATAATCAGACCACCATAGTTGACCAGCCGCGCTATGAAAGCCAGCCTGCAGGCAAGCCAAAAATGGACGTGGTTTCTGCGCGTGCCATTCTCAAAAGCGCGAGTGAAAGAGGCGGCGTTGAGCAGGTCGATTTTTCTGGAAAAGTCGTCGCACGTCAGGGGGCGAGCGTTGGGCGTGAGGCCGTGACTTATGAGAGCGAACAGCTCACCGTCTTCCCCAAAACGCAGCAAGCGCAGACCGAAGCAACCACGCGCACCGTCAGTGGTGATCGCGTGATGACGACACAGGGACTGCGCGTGGACGCCGAGAAAAAACAGGGGCAAACCACCCGGGGAATTGAAATTGAGTTGCGTCCAAAAGATGCAGCTCAGATCACCGAGACTAAGGAAAAACTATGAGACGTATTGTGCTTCTGGCAGCGGCAGTGATCCCCGCTTTTTGCTCACTGCTTCCGATCAACGCGGTCGCTGAAAAAGCGGATCGCAAAGAGAAAATTTTGATCAATGCAGTTGATGGCGACGCTGACGCCGGTAAAGGTTTTTATCGTCTGGAAAAGTCAGTCGTCATCACCCAAGGCACGCTGAAGCTCACCGCTGATCGGGGCACCGCGCAGACGACTCCCGACGATAATTACAACGCTGTTTTGAACGGCAAGCCGGTGTGTTTTCGGCAGCGCACGGATAGCGGCGACTGGGCGCAAGGCGTATCAGATCGCGTGGATTACGACAGCGGCAAGGGCATCGTTGAGCTGTTCGGTAATGCCGTTTTGTTCATCGGCGAAGACCAGACTGTCGCCAATTACATCATCTACAACACGCAGACCAGCAAGTATGAAGCGCGTGAATCAAAAGAGCGCAAGAGCGAAGGCAAAGGCGTGAGCTTCGTACTGCAACCGCGCGAAAAGGATGAGTCGGCCCCGGACGAAAAGACCGCCGACGGTGCTACTAAAGCAGCGCCAAAACCCGTCGCGAAAAAGCCTGTCGTCAAATCCGCAACCCCACCCAAACGCAATGAGCCAGCTTTCAGCCGTTGCGCTTAAGAAGCGCTACAAATCGCGCACGGTTGTGCACGATGTGTCCCTGACCGTCGATAGCGGTCAGGTGGTGGGTTTGCTCGGGCCGAACGGCGCGGGAAAGACCACCTGTTTCTACATGATTGTGGGGCTTGTAGCCGCTGATGGCGGCGTGATCAAGCTCGATAGCACTGAGCTGACGCATCTGCCGATACATGAGCGCGCACGCAAAGGCCTGTCGTACTTGCCGCAGGAAGCCTCGATTTTTCGGAAGCTCACGGCGGGTGAAAACATCCGCGCGATTCTTGAGTTGCGCGAAAAAGACGAGAGTGTGATTGAGCGGGAACTGCAGGCGCTGCTTGACGATCTGGCGATTGCCCACTTGCGCGATATGCCCTCGGTCGCGCTCTCCGGCGGCGAGCGGCGGCGGCTTGAAATCGCGCGCGCTCTGGCGTCACGTCCCCGATTTATTTTGCTTGATGAACCGTTCGCCGGTGTCGATCCGATTGCGGTGATCGAGATTCAACGCATCGTGCGTTTCCTGCGTGAACGTGGCATCGGAGTGCTCATCACCGATCACAACGTGCGCGAAACGCTCGGCATTTGCGATCGCGCCTACATCATCAGCGAAGGCCGCGTATTGGCCGACGGACACCCGGAAGAGATCATTGGTAACGAGTCGGTTAGAAAAGTTTATTTAGGCGAACATTTCCGATTGTAAGTTCTCTTGAAAACCGGCCTCCAACTCAAGCTGGCGCAGCACCTGACGCTGACGCCGCAACTGCAGCAATCGATCCGGTTGTTGCAGTTATCCACACTTGAATTGCAGCAGGAGATTGAAGTCGCGCTCGCCGAGAATCCGCTGCTGGAACTGGCGGAATCTGACGCACCCGATGATCGTGGCGCGGATGATCCAATTGATGTGCCCGACTCGGTCGACGTGTATGCGTCGTCTGTCGACCGAGAACAGCTGCTTGACGGCAGTGATTCGTTAGCGGCTTATTCAGCGCCGGAGCAGCTAGACGCGCGTGAAATGGGATACGAAGCCATTGATGCGTCAGTCTTGAACGGGCAAGGCGAAGTCGCTGATTTCACCCAGCCGTCAACCGTCGACAATACGACAGATAGCGCTGGGGGAGACGGCGATTACGACGCGCCTTCACTTGATTTTGCCGAATGGGGCAGCTCCGGCGCAGGCAGTTTTGATGACGATGATGAGTCGTTCGAATCCCAGCGCGCGAGCCCGCCCAGCCTGCGTCAACATCTCCACGCGCAACTGGTACTGGTCAAAGCGTCGGCGGGCATTCTGCAACTCGTACACGCGCTGATCGACAGTCTCGATGAGCATGGATATCTCTCCGTCACTAAGTCGGATATTGATGATTTGCTGGCCAAAGGCGGCAACGACAACGGCATTCCCGATGAAACCTGGGACACTGCCCTTGGCATATTGCAAAGTCTCGATCCGGCGGGTGTTGGCGCTGCGGATTTGCGTGAGTGTCTGCTGTTGCAGTTAAAAAATCGTCCCAACAACGGCGACACCAAACTTGCACGCCGGATCGTCAGCGAAGCGCTGGAGCATCTGGGCAAGCGCGACTATGCGCGCATCAAAAAACTGCTCGACATCGACGAGATCGATCTGAAGGACGCGCATGCAGTAATTCGCACGCTGACTCCGCGTCCCGGAGCACCCTTTGCGGACATTTCTGCGAGCCTCATGGTGCCGGACGTCATTGTGCGCCGCAGCAAACGTAAATGGATCGCTGAACTCAACTCCGTGGCGGTGCCCCGGCTCTCGGTCAACAGCGTTTACGCCGATATGTTGCACCGCCAGAAGGAAGGCCGCTCCACCCCCCTGTCAACCCAGTTGCAGGAAGCGCGCTGGTTGGTTAAAAATGTGGCTCAACGCTTCGATACGATTCTTCGGGTATCCTCTGAAATAGTGGAAAGACAGCAAGCCTTTTTTGATCACGGTGAAGTCGCTATGCGGCCGCTCGTGCTTCGTGAAGTCGCTGACGCGCTGGGTCTGCACGAATCAACCGTGTCCCGCGTCACTACGCAAAAATATCTGAGCTGCATGCGCGGCTCGTTCGAACTCAAATACTTCTTCGGCAGCCATGTGGCGACCGATGCGGGCGGCGCCGCGTCTTCGACGGCAATTCGCGCCATGATCAAAACTTTGATTTCCGAGGAGGACACCAACGCGCCGCTGACCGATAGTCGCATCGCAGAGCTTCTGGGCGACCAGGGCATCATCGTTGCACGAAGGACCGTGGCGAAATACCGGGAACTGCAGAACATAGCCCCGGTCAACTTAAGACGGCGCGGTTGATTGGCTAAATTTCAGCTGAGACCCTTCGCCTGTTTTCATCATTCGTTCGACCTGTTTTTCCGAGAGGTACATTCATGAATTTGCACATCACTGGCCATCATGTAGCTGTCACCGAAGCACTGCGCGCTTACGTCATTTCCAAGATTGATCGCATCAAGCGTCACTTTGACCATGTGATAGACGTCAATGTCGTGATGTCGGTGGAAAAACTCAGGCAAAAAGTCGAAGCAAACATACATGTCAGCGGTAAAGAAATTCATGCTGCCTGCGAGGGCGAAAACCTCTACGCCGCGATTGACGAGCTGGCCGATCGGCTGGATCGACAGGTCGTGCGCCATAAAGAGAAATTGCAGGTTCACCGTGATGCCGGTTACGAGCGCAAACGCGCGGACGTCAGCGAGCTCGAGGCGCCTTAAGCACTGACCTGTAAGAAGTGCGTCAAGCCCGTTTGAGTGTTGACGCACTGCACTAGAATTAGCGGCTAAGCCCGCACTATGTGTGGGCCGGATTCGGACAAAATCTAACGAACGGATTGTCGCTACCTGTGAGCCGCCTCGCTAACCTCTTACCCGCCGATAACGTTTTGCTTGACCTGGACGTCAACAACAAGCGGCGTTTGTTCGAATTGATCGCGCTCGAATCCGAGTTGCGTTATGACCTGAATCCTACCGCGACCGTCGACAGTCTCCTTGCTCGCGAGCGTCTGGGTTCAACCGGATTGGGTCAGGGCATCGCCATTCCGCATGGTCGTATTCGTGGTCTGGATCACTCCATCGGTTTTTTCGCCCGTCCGAAAACTCCCATCATCTTTGAAGCGCCGGACGGACAACCGGTGCGCGATATTTTTGTCCTGCTGGTTCCCGAAGCCGCGACCGATGAGCATCTGCAAATCTTGTCGGAACTGGCGCAGCGATTCTCCAATCGTGCGTTCCGCGACAAACTGGCGGCGGCTACGGATCCGGCTGTAATTCACGCGTTGTTCAGCGCGCCGCACCTTTAATTCCACCGTCATGCGCACGGTCGAAATTTCCCGCCTGTTTGCCGAGAATCAGGAGCGACTGGAAATTCAATGGGTTGGCGGACGTGACGGTGGCGAGCGCACGCTCTCGCGTGACACCAATGCGCAGGCCCACGTCGGCCTCGTAGGCCACATGAATTTTATTCACCCGTTTCGGGTGCAGTTGATCGGCCCCGCTGAAATCGCGTATCTCTCCACGCTGCCACTTGCTGAACAAGCCAGCATTTTTGCGCGGCTTTTGGTCGATGAACTCGGCGCAATTTTTGTTTGCGGTGTCGGCGCGCCACCTGACTACATGACGGAGCAGTGCGATGCAGCGCACGTGCCGCTCATGCAGAGCGCGTTTCCGAGCCCACATGTGGTCGATGTGTTGCGCCAGTATCTCGCGCGTATGCTGGCCGCGAACGCGACGCTGCACGGGGTGTTTCTCGACGTGCTGGAAATGGGCGTGCTCATTACTGGTGCATCTGCTATTGGCAAGAGCGAACTCGCGCTGGAGCTGATCAGTCGCGGTCACGGCCTGATCGCCGATGACATCGTTGAGGTCTACAAAGTCGCGCCCGATCTCATCGAAGGCCGCTGCCCCGAAGTGCTTAAAGATTTTCTCGAAGTGCGCGGCATTGGCATTTTAAATGTGCGCACTACGTTCGGTGAGACCGCTGTGCGTCCTCGCAAGTCGCTCAAGCTGATCGTGCATCTTGAAGATCACACCGATGAGCAGTTCAAACGGCTTGATCGCATGAGCGTGAACGCGTCGTACCAGGAAATTCTCGGCGTAAAAATTCGCAAAATGATCATCCCGGTTGCGGCGGGGCGCAACCTTGCGGTGCTCGTTGAAACGGCGGTTCGCAACTTCGTGCTCAATTTGCGCGGCATCGATTCCACGCGCGAATTCATTGAACGGCAGGCGAAGCTGATGGAGGAGGGTTAGCCCTCTGGAAGCCGTCGTGTCGTTGCAAATCATCCTCATTCTCGGCGTCTCCGGCGCGGGGAAAAACGTTGCGCTCGGCGCGCTGGAAGACGTCGGTTTTGCCATCGTCAACAACCTGCCCGCCGCACTCCTGTTTGATACGGTTGAGGCGATGCTCGCGACTCATTCGCAGTCGCTCGGTATCAGCATCAATGCGCAATCGCCGGACTTCGTTGTGGCGTTCAACGCTGGCGTCGACGCCATCGCGTTTGCTCATCCAGAAATACCGCTGCGCGTCATCCGCATTGACGCCAGCGAATCCACCTTACTGCGTCGCTTCGCCGAAACCCGCCGCAGGCATCCGTTTTCCACAGACACCGGCACCCTGCACGACGCCATCGCCGAAGAGCGCGGACGTCTGTTGCGTGTCGGCGTGTCGGCCTTTGAGATAAATACCAGCTCGACCAGCACGCATTTGTTGCGGCAACGCGTTCGCTTGTTTGCGGCAGAGTTGGCGGGCGATTCTGAGCTACCGCTGGTCGAAATTTCATCGTTCGCCTACCGTCAGGGTATTCCGCCGGACGCTGATCTTGTGTTCGACGCACGTATCCTGCCGAACCCGTTTTACGAACCCGGTCTGGCTTCGCTCACGGGCCGCGATGCCCCAGTGATTGAATATCTGCGTGCACAACCAGAGACGCAAGTTCTGGTCAACGCGATTTCAAATTATGTTCGCGCATCAATGCCCGGTTTCGCCACCGACAATCGCGCGCGTATTCACATTGCCATCGGCTGTACGGGCGGCAAACATCGATCTGTTTACGTGGCCAACGCGTTGAAGGACGCGCTGGCGGACGTCGCGCGCGTACTGCGCCATGATCGTGAGCATCCGCTCCCAGAATAAACGCTCAATCCCTCACTTTATGTTGTCATTTCCCGGCCGAAAATCGGCTAACACCTTACCCGACACTCTCCAGCTATTTCCCCTCGGAACCACGCTGTTCCCCGGCGGTCGGCTCAGCCTCAAAGTGTTTGAACAACGCTACCTTGAGCTTGCCAAATCGCGTATCGCCGATGGTCAATCGTTTGGTGTCGTGACGCTCACGGGCGGCGGCGAAGTCGGCGCCGAGCAGACGTTTGCGAAGGTGGGCACGGCAGCGCGCGTGGCCTCATTTGACATGCCGCAAGCCGGAATCTTTCAGCTCGATGTGGTCGGCGAAGATCGTTTTGAAATTCTCAATTCAACCATCGGAAGGACGGGTTTGCATCGCGCTGCCGTGCGCTGGATTCGCCCTGAGCCGAAGGTGAAATTGCCCGCCACGTACAGCGAACTGCGTGAGCTGTTGTCGCAAATCATCACCCGAGCGGGCGCAGAAAAGTTTGCCGAGCCGTTCGACCTCGAAGACTCCACCTGGGTCGGCTCGCGCCTCGTCGAAATCCTGCAACTGCCGCCGTCGATCAAGCAAAGCCTGCTCGAAATCAACGACGCCGGGCTGCGCCTGAAAACGGTCTATCAATTGATTAACCGGGTCGGTAACAGCACGACGTCCTGACCTTCGTAAAATCAATGCATCCATCAATCAAAAATTGTGCGTGAACCACGCACCGAAAAATTATGGCCGGTCATAGTCAATGGGCAAACATCCAGCACCGCAAGGGACGTCAGGATGCCAAAAAGGGCAAGGTTGCCACGCGTCTCATCAAGGAAATCACGGTCGCGGCCAAGATGGGCGGCAGCAGTTTTGAGGGCAACCCGCGACTGCGTCTGGCCGTCGATAAGGCCTACGACAACAACCTGACCAAAGAGACCGTCGAGCGCGCCGTCAAGCGCGGTGCCGGTGAGCTTGAGGGCGTTGATTACAAAGAAATTCGCTACGAAGGCTACGGCATTAATGGTGCCGCTGTCATCGTCGACTGCCTGACCGACAACACGCAGCGCTCGGTCGCCGAAGTGCGCCACGCTTTCAACAAAAACGGCGGCAATCTCGGCACTGATGGCTCAGTCTCCTTCCTGTTCAAGCATTGCGGCTCGCTCTTGTTCGCGCCGGGCGTGGACGAAGACAAGCTCATGGAAGCCGCGCTGGAAGCGGGCGCGGACGACATCGTGAACAACGACGACGGCTCGGTGGAGGTCATCACTGGCCCTTACGATTTCGTCAACGTGAAGGAAGCGCTAGCCGCTGCGGGCTTCAAATCCGATGCTGGCGAAGTCACCATGAAAGCGCAAAATCCCGTCGTCTTCACCGGGGATGACGCGGTGAAAATGCAAAAATTGCTCGACGCGTTTGATGCAGTCGACGA
>JBBRVM010000153.1:0-8019 GCA_038246865.1 Burkholderiales bacterium | reverse complement strand
TTGCTGCGAGCGTCGGCAGTGGCGAGTCCGGGCAGGGATTCGAGCATGAAGTCGATGCCGGGTGAAAGGATCAAACGGTCATAGGCGAGCGTGGTTCCGTCTGCCAGTGAGAGCGTTTTTTTCGTGCCATCAAAACCCGTAGCTTCGCCCCTGATTTGTTTGACGCCGTACTTGGCAAGGCCGCCGTAAGCGACCGAAATGTCGCCCATCGATTTGGAGCCACCGAGCACGAGATTCGACAGCGGGCAGGAAACGAAGTTGTCAGCGCGCTCGACCAGCGTCACATCGATCCTACCCTCGCTCCACATGGCGATGTATTTGGCTGCGGTCGCGCCACCATAGCCGCCGCCGACGACGACGACTTTGGGCTTAGCGACGCCACCGATGCTGGCGCAGCCGGCGATGCCTGCTGCGCTCATGAGAGACAAAGCGCCAACGGATTTTGCGAAGTCACGACGATTGATTGTGTTCATGGTCATCGCTCCCTATTTCGCTTGTCTGGAAAAAAAGTCGGCCATCAGCGCGACTTGTTCGTCGCTGTAGCCTTTGGTGAGTTGATGCATGATGGTCGCGGGCAATTTGCCGTCGCGATAGTCTTTCATCTTCTGCACGATCACCGCCGCGGGCTGCCCCGCGAGCGACGGCACTTCGGAGACGCTCTTGCCGTTAGTGCCGTGGCAGTTGGCGCATTGTGCTGCGAGGTTGCGTGCGAGATGCGGGCTGGCAGGTGTTTGTGCAGCCGCAATATTTGCGAGCGCAGACGTGATGACGATGGCGACGAACTGGGACGTTCGAGTGTGCATGATTGATCCTCCTCCGAGTGATTAAGCGGGATCAGAGTGTGATCCGTTTCAGCACCGATTCTAGGACGACAATCGCGAAAACGACCGCTTACCAACAGCCAAGTTTTAGCTATACCTATTCGTGTGGCACGCGGAGCAGCGTCCCTGCGCTTGCAGCGGGGATTTCGAGCGCAGTTGCATTATCAGCTTTTTCTCGAAACGCAACCTGATTAGGGGCTAGAGACGATTAACTAGCTAAGTCAATATAAGCCAAAATCGCGCGCTAGCCCCTATGCAGTCGTGCTTTCAGCGAAAACCTGATTTGCAACTAAACCGCGTAGCGCTTCGCCAATTGCGCCGCCAGCCCGGTGTAGCGGGCGGGCGTTAGCGCCGCCAATTGCGCGCGTGCTTCCTCCGGAATTTGCAACGTCGCGATGAACGCCGCCATCGCTTCCGGCGTGATGCGTTGACCACGCGTCAATGCCTTCAATTGCTCGTACGCGCCTTCGACACCGTAGCGACGCATGACCGTCTGAATGGGCTCGGCGAGTACTTCCCAATTGCCGTTCAAATCGGCGAGCATTGCATCAGCATTCACTTCGAGTTTGCCAACACCCTGCATCGCCGAACTCACGCCGAGCAGGCTGTAGCCGACCGCGACACCCACGTTGCGCAACACGGTGGAATCGGTCAAATCACGCTGCCAGCGCGAGATCGGCAGTTTTTCGGCGAGATGACGCAACAGCGCGTTCGCAAGGCCAAAATTACCTTCGGCGTTCTCAAAATCAATCGGGTTGACCTTGTGCGGCATGGTGCTGGAACCGACTTCGCCGTCCTTCAACCGCTGCTTGAAGAAGCCGAGCGAAATGTAGCCCCAGGTGTCACGACAAAAATCGATCAGAATCGTGTTCACGCGCGCAATCGCATCGAACAATTCCGCCATATAGTCATGCGGCTCGATCTGAGCACTCATCGGCTGCCAGGTCAAGCCGAGCGACTCAATCGTGTGCTTCGAAATCGCGGGCCAGTCGACGTCGGGATAAGCCGATAAATGGGCGTTGTAGTTGCCCACTGCGCCGTTCATCTTGGCGCGCAGCGGTACCTCGGAAATTTTTGTGTGAGCGTGGCGCAGACGATCCACGAACAACGCCATTTCCTTACCCATCGTGGTTGGCGTCGCGGCTTGTCCGTGGGTCCGCGAGAGCATCGGCATTTCAGCGGTGTTGATCGCTACTTTCACGAGCCGGCCGATCAATGCGTCAAGCTGCGGCAACAACACGCCGTGCACACCACGCTGCAGCATCAACGCATGCGAAACATTATTGATGTCCTCCGAAGTGCACGCAAAATGCACGAACTCGCCATGCGGCGCAAGCTCTGGCAGCGCTTTGAATTTGTCTTTGATCCAGTATTCGACGGCTTTCACGTCATGATTGGTGGTCGTTTCAATCGCTTTGACGGCGGTCGCATCATCGACCGAAAATTTCGACACCAAGCCGTCAAGAAACTCAACCGCTGACGCAGAAAGCGGCGGCAATTCGTCTATACCCGGATGCACGGCGAGCGATTTCAACCAGGCAAATTCGACACGCACTCGTTCGCGGGTGAGTGCATACTCGCTGAACGCATCAGACAGCGCGGACACTTTGCGTTGATAGCGGCCGTCGAGCGGGGAAATGGCAGTAAGACTGTCGAAAGTTGGCATACGTATCGGTTGTACCGGAGAAAGGATCGGGTGTGGCATGCGCCGGGATTTCACGCAGATTGCGCTGAAAAAGCGGAAGCTTCGGCTCGTATTATCAACGCTGGTCGGTTTTCGTATGTCCTGCCGCTTGAACGTGCTAGATTCACTTCAGAAAACTTAGAAGACGCCGCATGAAACTCCTCCATTCCCCCACCAGCCCCTTCGCCCGCAAGGTGCGCATCGTTGCCGCCGAAAAGAAGCTTGAGCTGGAACTTGAAATCGCTGATCCGTGGAAGCCGAACCCTGATCTGGCCCGCGCCAATCCGCTCGGAAAAGTGCCTGCGCTCATCATGGATGACGGCACCAGTCTGTTCGATTCGCGCGTGATCGTGGAATATCTGGACGGCGTGTCTCCTGTCCATCGGTTGATTCCCGATACGTCGCGGGACCGCATTTCGGTCAAACGTTGGGAAGCGATTGCCGATGGATTGTGTGACGCGGCGATTCTGGCACGGCTGGAAGCCGTCAGGCCGGATCAAAATGAATCAAGCGCCAAACAGATCGCCCGCCAGCTTGACAAGGTCGGCGCATGCATTGACGAGATGGCGCGTGAGTTGGGTGATCGTGAATTTTGCGTCGGCAATGCGTTGAGCATGGCGGACATTGCTGCGGGTTGCGCGCTCGGATATCTCAAATTTCGCTACCCGGACGTTACGTGGGAAACAACACACCCGAGCCTCGCGAGGCTCTACAAAAAATTGTCAGCACGGCCGTCCTTCAAGGCGAGCGATCCAGCAGCGACCTGACGGCCTGAGTTAGCGCACAAAAAAAGCCCGCCAATTTGGCGGGCTTTTTTTCGTTCACTGCCAATTCCAGAAAACTGGAATTAGCAGTCTGACTACGATGCGATTACATCGCGCTCGTGTTCATGGTGTCGCCCTTGATGCTTGGGTAGCGCACATGTTCAACCAGCTCCTGCACTTCGCGTTTCGGCGCAGGCGTGACCAGGCTGACCAGGATGATGACCAGGAAGCCGAGCGGTACTCCGAAGAGACCCGCTGAAATCGCTGAAATATCCCACCATGTGTTATCGGCAATCGAACTGGTGACGCCAAACACGCCGCGCAGCCAGACTTGAGTCGTCGCCATGTAGTAGAACGTGATGCCCACACCGGCGATCATGCCTAGCACCGCAGCAATCCCGGTCGCCCGCTTCCAGAAGATGCCGAGCACCAGCGCCGGGAAGAAACCGCCCGCTGCCAGTGAGAACGCCGCCGACACGAGGAACAGAATGTCCGCTGGTTTCGATGATGCCGTGTACGCCGCCAGGATCGCGACGACAAGCAGCAACGCTTTCGACACACCGATTCGCATTGAGGTTGACGCATTCGGATTGATCATTTTGTAGTACAGATCGTGCGACAACGCGTTGGCAATCGTCAACAACAATCCGTCCGCTGTCGACAACGCAGCGGCCAAACCGCCAGCCGCGACAAGCCCCGAGATCACGTAAGGCAAGCCCGCGATTTCTGGCGTTGCCAGCACCACGATGTCTCCACCAATCGCAATCTCCGCAAGCTGCACGAGACCGTCCTTGTTCACGTCAACAATCGAGAGCAAACTTGGATCGACACGTTGCCAGGAGTTCACCCAAGCCGGTAGCTTGGCGAATTCGGTGCCCACCAGCAAGGTGTAGATGTCGAACTTGACGAGTACTGCGAGCGCAGGTGCCGTGAAGTACAACAGGAAGATAAAGAACAGCGACCAGAACACAGAATCGCGCGCAGCTTTCACGCTAGGCGTCGTGTAGTAGCGCATCAGGATGTGCGGCAACGCAGCCGTACCCACCATCAGACAGAAGATCAACGCGAGGAAGTTCTTCCGCGCAATGTCACGCGCTTTGTCGTTAGCTGCAGGAAAAGCCTCAGCATGTCGCAGCGGTGGGTTGGCGCGACCTTTCACTGCCGCGTCTTTGGTCCATGCAGCCTTCGCGGCGGCGGCGTCCTTCGGATAAGTGTCGACCGCCTTTTGTGCTGCGGCCAACTGGTCACCGGGAACATTGCCAGCCTTGGCATTTTCGAACGCTTTCTGAACGTCCGCCTTGCCGCTGTCAAACGAGCCTGGCAGGGCTTTCAGTTTGGCATCAGCAGCGGCCGCGCGGTCCGCGAACATCTTTCGAACTTCAAGCTCTTTCGGATCTTTCAGCAATTGTTCTTCGCGCGCGGTGACCTTTTCAAGCACCGAACCGTAGACCAGTTGTGGCAATGGGATGCTGGTGTGTTTCACCGACAGCCACACGACCGGGATCAGGTAGGCCACGATCAGGATGATGTATTGCGCAACCTGTGTCCACGTCACTGCGCGCATACCGCCCAGGAACGAACAGACCAGAATGCCCGCAAGGCCGACAAACACGCCCACTTCAAACGACAAACCGCTCAACCGCGCAGTGATCAAACCCACACCGTAGATCTGCGCAACTACATACACAAACGAGCAGAGAATCGCGATGAGCACGCCGACAAAGCGCGCCGCATTTCCGCCGTACCGTGCCCCCAAAAAGTCGGGAATCGTGAACTGACCGAATTTGCGCAAGTAAGGCGCAAGGAACAGCGCTACCAGCACATAACCACCGGTCCAGCCCATGATGAACGCGAGGCCAGAATAGCCTTGCAGATAGAGTGTTCCGGCCATGCCGATGAACGAGGCGGCTGACATCCAGTCGGCGCCAGTTGCCATGCCGTTGAACACGGCGGGGACTCGTCGACCCGCGACGTAATATTCCGACGCATCGGAGGTTCGGCTCATGACGCCAATGCCTGCGTACAGGAGTACTGTCGCGATCAGGAAGGTGTAGCCGATCCACGCGCGCGGCATGCCCATCTGCTCGAGGATGGCGAGGACTACGAGGAAGAACAGGAAGCCGCCGGTGTAGAAGGTGTAGACCTTCTTCAGCTGTGCGGTAAACGCTTTTTGTGAGGTGACGGCGCTCATTCTTCTTCTCCTTCTTCAACCCCGTATTCGCGGTCAAGATTGTTCATATAGCGTGCGTAATACCAGATGATGATCACGTAAACGATGAGCGATCCTTGCGCCCCCATCCAGAACGAGAACGGCCAGCCAAAAAAATTAAAGCTGAAAAAATCGCGAGCAAAGTAGCCCACGACAAACGTCACCACGAACCAGATTGCCAACAAAATGGCTGTAATACGGAGATTTCGGCTCCAGTATTCCTTGTGCCTTTCGGTCAATTGCATGTGTCCTCCTCGGTTATTGCGTATCTGTCAACACCCCCCGGGCACATGGACAAATATATCCAAGCTGACTAGACGCTGACGAAGCGTATCTGACTTTTCTGATTCGTCAAAGGGGTGCATCCCTATGTGAGGAAACTTTGAGTGCTGCACCGCAATCCCCCGTAAGCTCCGTGTAAGCTTCGGAGCCAGCGCACCGTCGACCGGCGCCGCGATTACTTTACCCACCAGCGATCAATACCGATGCGAATGCCCGTTTCGTCCTCTAGCACCGCTGCGTTCTTGGGGTCAAACCCTTTCAAACGGTGCATACGCTTCTCACAGCGTTCAAGATCGCCCAGCTTGAAGTACACGCGTGCCAGTTCCATGTGCCCAAACGGGCTCATCGGCTGCAGCGTGACGTTCTTTTTCAACGGTGCAATCGCGTCAGCCTGTTGGCCCAGTGCGATTAACGACAGCGCTTTGCCGTACCAGGCTCGGTCATGCGCGTCGTTCAGCGTCACGGCGCGCTCAAACGCTTCAATTGCCGCCGTATGATCGAGCGCTTCCTGACGCAAATAACCCAGGTTGAACCAGCTATTCGCGTCCTTCGGATTAACCGCAACCACACGCTCAAAGTCAGCAATGGCACGGGCGCGGTCACCGGCTTCGTTATGCAAAAAAGCGATGCGCGACATCGTTAGCGTGTTTTCCGGCTGCTCGGCCAGAATTTTGTTGTAGTACGCGAGCGCCACGTCGCGTTGCTTGAACAGCAGCGCGAGGGTCGCAATTTGCGTCAAATACCAGGCGCGAAGCCATTGCATCATGGTCAATGCTCCGCGTGCTACTGAAACAACTCGGGGCGCTTCTCGTACAACCTGAGCGCGATCAGCATGAGATAGAGCCAGAACAGGAGCCCGAACGCGACGATCGGCACATGTTTGTCAGCGATTTTTTCTGGCGTAATCGCCCGCACAGCCCGGGTCACCGGAGACGTCAGAAAGCGGAACATGCGATACACCACGTTGTTCTCGCGAGCGGGCCAGTTGAATATGCCCACCAACAGCTGGGCCATGTAGAGGATGCCAACCAGCATCACCATGTTGTGTACTACAGCGAGAAAAGCTTCCATATCTTCCGGCGAAATTCAAAACCGGCGAAGTATGCACGAGTGCACGAGAACCGTAACCCGAATGCGAGCATCCGGGTTACAAGCGGCTACAAGCTTTGTTTCAACTGCTCCAGAATCGCAGGGTTTTCCAGCGTCGACACGTCCTGCGTAATTTCGTCGCCTTTGGCAATCGAGCGCAACAAGCGGCGCATGATCTTTCCAGAGCGCGTTTTCGGAAGGTTGTCGCCGAAGCGAATGTCTTTCGGCTTGGCAATCGGACCAATTTCCTTGCCAACCCAATCGCGCAACTCTTTCGCGAGTTTTTGCGCGGCAGCTGCGTCGACCGGGCGCTGACCTTTGAGCACGACAAATGCGGATACTGCTTCGCCTGTTGTGTCGTCGGGACGCCCAACGACCGCGGCTTCAGCCACCAGCGGATTCGACACCAGCGCCGATTCAATCTCCATCGTGCCGAGTCGATGGCCGGACACGTTGAGCACGTCGTCGATCCGACCGGTAATGCGGAAATTGCCCGTGACGGCATCGCGCACTGCGCCGTCACCCGCGAGGTAGTAGCCCTTGAGTTCCGGCGGGAAATACGATTTCACGAAGCGATCCGGATCGCCCCAAATCGTGCGAATCATCGATGGCCACGGCTTTTTCACCACCAGAATTCCGCCCTGACCGTTCGCTACGTCGCCACCAGCCTCATCCACGATTGCAGCCTCTATTCCGGGCAGCGGTTGGGTGCACGAGCCGGGCACCAGCGGCGTCACACCCGGCAGCGGCGTGATCATGTGCCCCCCCGTTTCGGTTTGCCAGAAGGTGTCAACAATCGGGCAGCGCTCGCCGCCAATATTTCGGTAATACCACATCCATGCCTCGGGATTGATAGGCTCGCCTACTGATCCGAGCAAACGCAACGAGGACAGATCGTATTTACCGGGCGCGAATTCCGGTGCCGTTGCGGCGGCCTTGATGAGCGAGCGAATCGCCGTCGGTGCCGTGTAGAAAATGCTGCACTTGTGCTTCTGGATCATGCTCCAGAAACGTCCCGCATTGGGGAACGTCGGCAAGCCTTCGAAGATTATTTGTGTCGCGCCCACTGCAAGCGGACCGTATGCAACGTAGGTGTGCCCGGTCACCCAGCCGATGTCAGCAGTACACCAGAACACATCGGTCGGCTTGATGTCGAACACCCATTTCATG
>JBBRVM010000152.1:0-8074 GCA_038246865.1 Burkholderiales bacterium | reverse complement strand
TGGGTGCTTACGCCGCGTCCAAAGCCAGCGTGATGCGTCTCACCGAATCGATGGCCGCCGAGCTTCGCGAGAAAGGGATCAACGTCAACGCCGTTCTGCCCACCATCATCGACACCCCACAAAATCGCAACGACATGCCAGACGCCGACCCCGCGAAATGGGTCGCGCCCGAAGCGCTCGCCGACGTCGTCATGTTCCTCGCGTCGGACGCGGCGAGGGCGGTGCATGGGGCTTTGGTGCCGGTTACGGGGTTGAGTTAATTCGAGGCATAGCCAATCGGTTCACAGTGCTCAACCTTCGCCCCGGCAAATGCATCAAAAATCTGTCGATGCGACACGCACGACCAAGCATCCGCTCGATGATAGTAGTCGGCGACCCAGATTTGCAGATTGGCAAGCATGGCATTCTGCTTCTCCTGAGAGGCGTATTTGTGTGGCTCCCAGGGACGCGCCAGGTTGTTGGCCTGACATGCCGCCAGCCCCGGATTGAGAAACACCAATTGAGCGCAGTGAGTTGAGGCGGCCTGAACCAAATCACCATAGCAGCCCTCAATGACCCAGGCTGTGCGTGTGGCAAGGAAGTCGTTCAGAGAAGATGAAATTGCCTCTGTTGAACGTTGCACGGCGATCTTGCCTGGCTCCCAAACAATTGAATCAAGGTCAAGATGCGCCAATTCGTGACGGACGGCTAATGACCTGGCATAGGTGCTCTTGCCCGAGCCGGAGTTGCCGAAGACTAGAACTTTCATGCGATGTCGATGGGAGAAATGAGGCGGTCGATCATACAAAAGGTCAGCGAATCATTCGCCGACTGACGCACCGCCCATCCTACACTTCATTATCAGTTCCTGTGACGCAGTGGAAACAACCTCGGTAGGTTGTCAGCATGGGTGAGCTTTCGTAGCAAGAGCCGTTTGAATGTGGCCTGACGTTTGAGCGAGTGGTTGGGCATCGCCTCGTGGTGCAGGCTATTGCTTCGTGAATGTCGCGCTACATGGTCTGACTTCGCGGCGAGCCGCCTGTCCCGTTGCGCCATCGAGCTTGCCGAGCAAGGTGTACGAATAGGCCGTGCCTGAAGCGACCTTTCCTGCCGAAGCGATCGGGTTTCCCGTGTTGCCCACACCCCTGATCTTTAGCGAGCCATCCTCAAATACGGAGCCGGTGTAGACGACGGAATCGGGCTTTCCGGCTGTGCCATATTGCCCTTCAAATTTGCCAGCATCAATGATGGCAGAAAAGGTGTACTCATAGCCTTTGATGAGGCCGCTCTTGTCTCTGGTATCTGGACAGGTGAGCACGACGAGCCAGCGACCATCGTGGAGCAGGGATAGCTTCGCGGTCGACCCTTGCGCTGCTGCGCTGGCACATAGCAAGCTGGAACAAACGAGGAGCAAAAGGCGTACGATCATTTGGCGGTCCCTTGTGATATTTAACGGTCGAGATGATCGGTGCTGCGCGGCTTCATTACGTAGCGTTTGGGTTGAGCACCAGGTTGGACAACGTCCCCTCACGCTAGTATCTACGAACTCGGCTTTACCTCGTTCGATCGTCATTTACCAGAGTGATGACGACATTACCTTTCTTGCGCCCCGTGTCGACGTAGCGGTGAGCCTCCGCGATCTGCTCGAACGGATAACGGCGATCAATGACCGGTCTGAATTCTCCCGCCTGAGCCAGTTCAGCGAGCACGCGCAAATCCTCGGCCCGCTCGGTGGCTGGCCCGGCGATGATTTTTTTGCTGCTCGTTATTGACACCCACGGAATCGGAAGCATGTCGGGCAATCCCGCCAACACCAGAAGCAGACGTCCTCCTTCCTTAAGCGAGCCCTTGCTGCGAGAGAAGGGGGCCGTGCCGACGGTGTCGACAATCAGGTCATAGGTTTCACCGTTCCGCGTGAAGTCCTCCCGCGTGTAGTCGATCACGTGCGTGGCACCCAGAGACTTGACCAGATTCCCATTCGCGGCGCTGCACACGCCCGTCACTTCCGCCCCGAAATGCCTGGCGAGTTGAACTGCGGCGGATCCGACACTGCCCGAAGCGCCGTTGATGAGCACTTTTTCCCCACGCTGAAGCTTTCCTCGTCTGAAGAAATTGAGCGCGGTTGTCCCGCCAAACGACATTGCGACGGCTTCATCGTAAGGCAGAAGGGGCGGTTTGAGCGCAATCGCGCCATCTTCTGGCAAGCATTTGTACTCCGCGTGTGCCGCCATTCCGAAACCGGTCATCGCGAAAACCGCGTCCCCGACTTTGAATTTGCTGACGTTCTTTCCGATCGCTTCAATTTCGCCGGCGAGTTCGGTTCCGAGAACAGGTTGCCTTGGTTTCGTGATGCCAAAAACCAGACGTGAGATGAGACCGAATCCGCGAGGAAGATTCATGCTGCGCAATCTGCAATCCGCCGATGTGACCGTTGTCGCATGGATTCTGATCAGGACTTCATTGTCCTTCGGGGTGGGTTTGATGACTTCCTTCAATTGAAGAACATCAGGTGCCCCGTAGCTTTCGTAGACGATGGCCTTCATGCGTTTCACTTTCCATGGTTGGTTTGATCCGAGTTCTATCGCGCTGTTTAACGTTCGCGCTAAGCGGCCTGCCGTTGGCGCTCCGTTTGAGCGAGGGGTCAGGCCTCACCAGTAGCGTGCTCGTAGACCGCGTTGGCTGCTGTGCGATAACGCTCGCTAGAGGGGTATAAATGAATATCGTGTTGATACTCTGGCCACTGCCCCGATTGTTGGCGGCAAAGGAACGCGACTTCGGCTTCGACGGTTTGAAGTTCGCGAAGCGTCGCATCGGTCTCGGCCCCGCTCGCTGTCCAAACACTCAACTCCAGCGGGTCTCGAAGAATTTTCCATTTGTACCCGTGATAACCGCCTTTTCCATTCGCCTTGAAACCGTAGCTCAAGCGTGACGACATGGGTTGTTCTGCGATGCCCAAATAGACGAGCTTTCTGTTCCGCGAGATCGTGTAGAGCTTGGCAGTTCCGCGAGTGCTTGCAGGCGCTGAGAACTTGCATCGCGCACCGTCCCAGCGCAAACTGTATCCGCCACCGTCGTAGAGTTGAACTGTGTACTGCTGTGGGGGAGCGAGTCGAAGCAACTTGTGAGGCCTAGCGTTTGACATAAACGGCTCGCGGAGGTGGCGCGTGCCTGACCCAGAATGAAATGAAGGCCAAGCCTGCGCTGCGGGAGCGAGTCCGCTCAGAGGAAGGGTTAAGCGTCACAGGCAAAGCAGAGAGCTACGGTTGGATGCCTTCCACCGACACCAGCCTGGCGGAACTGCATTCATCGCGAACTGCCTTAAGCCCTTGATAGACGGGGCCTGTATAGAAAGCCTCCCACGCGGCGACCGAAGGGAACTCCAGCACGACGATGCGTCTGGGTTGCCAGTCGCCTTCATACACCTTAAGGGCACCGCCACGTGCAAGGTAGCGTGCACCGGCTTCTTCAAGGGCCGGCTTGACCCCTTTCATGAAGTCCTGGTATTTGGACACATCACGGATCTCAACGTCGAAGATCACATACGCACTCATTCGCAGCCCCTTGGTTGATATTTGATTGTGCATCCATGCAGAGAATCGCCTTGTGAGCTTGGTGCCTACAACTCCATCGCGATGTGTTGTGACGCCCAACGTTGCCAATAACCGGATTGCGGCAGACCGCGAAGCGGGCTGTTGCAATTCCGGTTGATTGGCGGGTTAGGCATAGTTTTTTACAGGCGGGACATTCCTTGCGGATTCATAGTACTTAGCCAGTTCCAGAAGTGTCTGAACCTGCCACGCTACCTCTGGACCGAACGCATCGGGCTGTGCTACAGCTGCGTACCCACCAGAGGCATAGACCGTAGCGTAGGCACAGTAGCTGGCAGCTTCGGCCGCCTTGCCAGCAAGTGCCTTCGATACTCCATAGGTCGCCGAGACGGCAGCGTGCCCGCAACCATCGATAGATTTTGAGCCTTGATGGCTATTCGCCAAACGTGCGGCCTCTGCGGCTCGGTCTTGAAACCATTCTTCAGATTCCTTCCCTGATAAATGAGTTTCGAGCGCACGTAGGCAGTCAACGACCTCGTCCTTTTCAAGTAAGTGCTCGATGCGCTTGGCGCATGCAAGCCCAAAGGCCAAAGCCAATGGTCTTGCTTCTTGCGAGGCAAGGAATAGGTTCTTTGCAAGGGTATCAAGTTCTGAATTCATTCAATCCTCGAAAAGTGGAGATTGCGCTTCTCGATGCCTAACGTAATGTCACGATGCATCGAATCATACAAAAAAATAAACGCACAATGCGCCAATTAAAAAATTAAACGAACTCACTGTGCCATCGAACTACCTCCCACCCGACACATCAACATTTGTCCCCGTAGCGTAGGACGCGTCCTCCGATAGCAACCACATCACCGCGCGCGCAACTTCATCGGCCGAGCCGCCGCGCTTCATTGGCACGCTGTCTCGCAACCGATCCACGCGACCGGGTTCGCCGCCGCTGGCGTGAATGTCGGTGTAGATGAGACCGGGTGAAACGGCGTTCACGCGGATACCTTCGGCGGCGACTTCTTTGGCGAGGCCGATGGTGAACGTGTCAATCGCGGCCTTTGAGGCGGCGTAGTCAACGTACTCGCCCGCTGCGCCCAACTTCGCGGCGCGGGAGGACATGTTGACGATGCCACCGCCGCTGCCGCCGTAGCGCGTGGACATGCGGCGCACGGCCTCGCGTGCGCACGAGAAACTGCCGAACACGTTGGTCGCAAAAACGCGGGCAATTCGCTCGGCCGTCATCTCGTCGACGCGCGATTGTTGCTCCAGAATGCCTGCGTTGTTGACGAGCGCGGTGATCGGGCCGAGGGAGGCGTCGACGTGCTTGAACATTCTCACGACGTCCGCATCAACCGCCACATCGGCACGTATAGCAATCGCGGTGCCACCCTTGTCGTTGATCGATGCGACCAGCGCGTCGGCAGCCGCCGGATTGTTGAGAAAACTGATGCAAACTGCGTAGCCAGCGTCGGCCGCCCGGAGTGCGATGGCCGCGCCGATACCGCGCGAGCCGCCGGTGATTAGGATGATTTTTTTCATGATGTGCTGTGAGTGTTGTTTCTGTCAATCGCTGTGGGAGCGGTTCTACCGCGATTGTGGCCGAACAAGAAATCGCGGTAGAACCGCTCCCACGCAGGCCCCGTGGCCCGTGCGCTGTGGCTCACAGTTTACGGGCACGATGGCACCAGAGCGCCCGATAGAATCACTCTATGGCCCTAGACCCCGACATTCAAGCACTCCGCACGCCTCCGCATTCGATTGAAGCCGAGCAATCTGTGCTCGGCGCACTGATCATCGACAACAACGCCATCGATAAAGTGGCTGACTTGCTGTGGGCGGAGGACTTTTATAACGAGGGCCATCGCCTGATTTATGAGCACATTAATCGGCTGGCGGCTGACAATAAACCTGCGGACGCAGTGACGCTGTCCGAGAGTTTGCGCTCGATTGCGAAGCTTGAATATGTGGGCGGTCTGGCCTACATCGGTGCGATTGCCAACGCGGTGCCGACGGCGGCGAACGTTCGGCGTTATGCGGAGATTGTGCGTGATCGCTCGGTGATGCGACGGCTCGCTAGCGTTGCCACGAGCATTGCTGAAGCGGCGTTCAATCCGATGGGTAAATCAAGCGAACAGTTGCTTGATGAGGCCGAGGGAAAAGTGTTTGAGATCGCCGAATCGGGTGATCGCACCAAGGCGAATTTTGTTTCGTTGTCGGACTTGACCGCGCAGGCGATTGATCGCGTGGAAGAGCTTTATCGTCGCGGTAACGACAGCGATGTCACTGGGCTTTCGACGGGTTACAAAGATCTGGATTCAATGACGGCGGGCTTGCAGCCTGGGGATCTGGTGATTGTTGCTGGCCGTCCGTCGATGGGCAAGACCGCCTTCGCACTGAATATTGGTGAGCATGTTGCTTTGCGTTTGAAGAAACCGGTGGCTGTGTTTTCGATGGAGATGGGCGCGTTGCAGCTGGCGATGCGTTTGATCGGCTCAGTTGGCAAACTGGATCAACACAAGCTGCGTACCGGACGCCTGAATGACAGCGATTGGCAGCGCTTTACCGAAGCGCTGTCGCAGCTGGATTCGGCCCCGATGTATATCGACGAAACGGCAGGTTTGAATCCTTACGAACTTCGGGCTCGCGCGCGTCGTCTGGCGCGTCAGGTCGGCGGATTGGGGATGATTATCGTTGACTACATCCAGCTCATGAGCGCCTCGGGTAGCGGCGAAAATCGTGCTACCGAGGTGTCCGAGATTTCGCGGTCTTTGAAATCGCTGGCCAAGGAATTGCAGGTGCCGGTGGTGGCGCTGTCGCAGTTGAACCGCTCGCTGGAGCAGCGTCCGAACAAGCGTCCGGTGATGAGCGACCTGCGTGAATCGGGCGCTATCGAGCAAGACGCCGACGTCATTTTCTTCATCTATCGCGACGAGGTTTACAATCAGGAATCCGCGCAAAAAGGCGTCGCCGAAATCATCATCGGCAAGCAGCGTAACGGCCCGATTGGCACGGTGAATCTGACCTTCCGGGGTGAGTTCACGCGGTTTGAGAATTTCGCCGCGACCGATTCGTACATGCCTTCGGGACCCGTCCAGTCGGTGAGGTCCAACACGCCGAAGTTTGGTGGCGATAGTCCGTTCTAAACACTATGGATGAGTGGCCGCCCGGGTCACGCCGTAGATGTGCCAAACCGCGAGAAACATGGCGGCGATGGCCGGGCCGATGATGAAGCCATTGATGCCAAATACGGCCATGCCGCCTAGCGTGGTGATCATCACGACGTAGTCCGGCATTTGCGTGTCTTTGCCGACCAGAATCGGTCGCAGCAGGTTGTCGATCAGGCCGATTACGAGCACGCCCCACGCCACCAGCGCGATCCCTTGCCAGGTCCCACCGCTGATGAAAAAGTAGATCGCCACCGGCACCCAGACCAGAGCCGCGCCGATGGCGGGGAGCAGCGACAGAAACGCCATCAGCACGCCCCAGAGGATTGCCCCGGTTACACCCAGGAACCAGAAGGCAACACCACCGAGCGCGCCTTGAATCGCGGCGACCAGCAGATTGCCTTTGACCGTGGCGCGAATGACCGTGGCGAAACGGGCGAGCAGTTCCTTTTTGTGCGCAGGAGCTAGCGGGATGGCATGGCGCACGTGGCGGGCGACGTCTTCTCCATCCCGAATCAGAAAGAACGCGAGGTACAGCGTGATGCACAGATTGGCCAGAAATTCGAAGGTGTTTTGTCCGATGTTGACGGCTTGGGTTGCGATGAACTGGCTGCCTTCGGCCAGCGCGGTCACGAGGCGCTTTTGCAGCGTCTCAAAATCGATCAGGACAAAGCGGTCGAGAAGGCCAGTGATCCAGTTTGGCAGAGCGTCAAACACACCATGAAAGTAGACACCGGGATTGACTTCGCCCGACTGTAGTCGGTCGTACAAAGCTGAGGCCTCGCGCGCAAGCGACGCGGCGATTCCCGCCAGCGGCAAGATCACAATCACCAGCACCGCGAGGACGGTCAGGATCGCCGCTGCGCTGCGTCGCCCGCCTAGCCGTGGCAACAGCCAGCGATACATCGGCGCGAACAAAAGCGCGATGACCGCGCCCCACGAAATCGTGCCAAAAAATGGCAGCAGAATCCAGCCAAGCGCGAGCGAGACCAGCACCAGCAGCACCCATAGCGCGCGGCTTTCAAGCGACGGGTGCGGGGTTGGATCGGGAGAATTCATGGTGGTATCTACTCAAAGGCCGGATCGGCGCGATTATCCTAACAGCAACCCGTGATAGCGCAGCGCTAGAACGCTCCCGGATACGACCCGCCATCCATCAGAATGTTTTGGCCGGTGATGTAGCCCGCGTGTTCGCTGCATAAAAAAGCGCAGGTGGCGCCGAATTCGTCGGCTGTGCCGAAGCGTCGTGCCGGGACGGTTTTGGCGCGTCCCTGTGCCGTTTCTTCGTAGCTTTTGCCGTCGCGCTTCGCCGAGTTGGCGATCATCGGAGGCTGAATTCATGAGGCTTGCGGGAATTACTTGGAAGGGAGAGGCGGCAGCAGTGGC
>JBBRVM010000151.1:0-8100 GCA_038246865.1 Burkholderiales bacterium | reverse complement strand
GTTGAGGTGAGCGGGCAGCGCGGCAATGGCTTGCGCGGTGAGTCGATGCGCGTAGGCTTTTGCGGCATCGATTCCCATCAGCGAAACGAACGTCGGTTTGTCATTGGCGGCATCTTTGCCCGCTGTTTTCCCGAGCGTGGCGCTGTCAGCGGTGGCGTCGAGCACGTCGTCGACGACCTGAAACGTGAGGCCGATGTGTTGCGCGTAGGCGGTGAGCGCGGCAAGTGTTGCTTCGTCTTCCTCGGCGAGCAGCGCGGGCAGCAACACGGCCGCCTCAAACATCGCGCCAGTCTTCATGGCGTGCATCTCTTCCAGCGCAGACTGCGTCATGTGCAGGCCCACATTAGCCAGATCAATCGCCTGTCCGCCCGCCATGCCGTACGCGCCCGACGCCTCGGCGAGCTCATGCGAAGCGGCGACGATGCCGCTCGCGCTGGCCGGAGCGCCGAGCAAAACGGCGAATGCCAGCGGCTGCAAAGCGTCACCCGCAAGCATCGCGGTGGCCTCGCCGAAAACGACATGGGTTGTCGCTTTGCCGCGGCGTAGGGCGTCGTCATCCATGCACGGCAAGTCGTCGTGGATCAGCGAATAAGCGTGAATCATTTCCACAGCGGCGGCGGCGTGATCAGCCAGATCAACGGTCGCGCCAATCGCCTCTGCGCTGGCGTAAGCGAGTAGTGCGCGCAGACGCTTGCCACCACCGAGCGCGCTGTAGCGCATGGCTTCCAGCAGGCGGCCAGAACTCAATTCGCCCGTCGGTGTCCAGCGCGCCAACGCAACTTCCGCGCGGTTTCGGTGCGCGATGGCCCAGTGTTCGAAACCTGAATTCAGCATCAGATCAGGGTTGGTCGAGCTGAAAGGGTTTGAGGACATCGCTTTCCAGCACTTTCACTTGCTGCTCAACCTGCGCCAGTTCACCCTGTGCGTACTTCAGCAATTCCGAGCCGCGTTTGTACGCCGCGAGCGAATCAGCGAGCGGCAAATTGCCGTTTTCGAGATCGGCGACGAGCTTTTCCAGCTCTTCAAGCGCGGCTTCAAAGGTCTTCGGGGGGGCTTTTGCCATGGACAGGTCAGCAGATACAACGGTGGGCGATGCGCTGATTTTACGGACGTACCGGTTTGGGGCACGGCGGCATCGACTTGCCCGTGTCTCTCGGGCTATTGCCAAGGGCGGAAATACTCGCTATCCGGGGCGCACCTGGCCGCGGCCCCCATCAGCCGTTCGCCGCGAATCGGGATCGTCGCCTGCTGATCGCCCGAGAGAATCGTCAGGATTTCGAAGCTACCCTCCGGGTTCACCTTGATAGTGATCTTGTAAATAAGGTTCATCACCGTGCCGCGTCCGGGCTGATGGCAGCGGGCCGTCCACGATGCCGTTGATTTGCCTTCGCGCACGTCGGCGAGCTTGCAAATCGCGCCCTGATGCGCCAAAACCGCCTGCCAGTCGCGCGCCGTCAAGTCTTCGTTGGTGTAAGCGTCGATGCACAAATCGCGGACTTTACGGTTCCAGTCGACGCGGTACATGCCTTCGGTGAGTTGCGGTTTCGCGGCGACTTCGGCGCAAATTAGCAAGGGGAGCAGCGGCAGTGTGAGGCGTTTGAGAGTGGTCTGACGCAGCATAAGTACTCCAAATGGTTCCAGCGATCGGGTCGACTTAACGTGCGCAATCGCGTTAGGTCGACTCGATCCGGACTTCGCTACTAACTAATACCTTGTCAATCATTGCCGATCGCTTGAAATTTTCAGATTAACCTGGCGGCGAATTAATAAAACATGCATAAATCATGATTATGTCAACATCATATTTATGCTAGGATCATATTTCTACTGATGGAAACAGGACGTACGCACATGATTCGAGCAAAGACGACAATCCGTTTATTCTTATCACGCTCTATAACTGAGCGGCTGTTCACTTTAGCCGCTGCTGGCTTCGCTGCAGCGACGGTTGCTGCCCCAGCCGATGGCCCGTATGTCGGCGGCGTGTTTGCCCGCAAGCCAGTGGCGGCCGTGTCCTCGCCCGTCCCGGCACCTATACCTAGCAACAAGGCATGGACACAGCCGCTCGAACGAGATGCCCAAGGCCGCACCAGTCAGCTTGTGGTGCGCCTCAATTCACGCTCGGCTGGGCTTGCCACGGCACTCAGCCGCAGCACACTAGCGTCTGAGCTTGACGCTCGGCCTGCGTTCGAACGTAGCTTCGTCATCACAGTGGATACACAGCGTGATCCCGCACTGCTGCAGGCGTTGGGAGGGCCGGTCGCGGCGCGCCCCGTCATTAGTCATGGCCGTAGGCACGATGAAGCGCGGCTAGCGGCGGAAGGCAACGACCCCGCCGAGCACTTGCAGCAATTTATCGTGCTTCGTTATGCCAGCGTCGCTGAGGCATTGAGCGCCGAGAAGAAATTGCGCGCAACCGACTGGATATTGTCCGTTCAGAATGACATCGCGCTCTCACCCAGCGCTGTGCCTGTCGACACGCTCTACACCATGCCCGTCTCACCGACCTCTGCCGCCCAATATCAGTGGGGCATGCACGCGATGGAAATCGCAAACGCATGGGAGCGAACGTCCGGACATGCGTATGTGGGTATTGCTGACGCGCCGATCTGGCAAAAATCCGGAGCCAACGTTTATGACTTTGGTACGACCGCTAATCCGACTATCCAGAATCCCGACCTACGCCTGAATGTCCGTCAGCAGTTTGCATCGGTAACACATGACGCAGCCGTTACTTGGTCAAGCTACTACTGGGATTTCTATGCACCGCACGGCGGACATGTCACGGGCATTATTGCTGGCGCGGCGAGCACGTCGTTGCCATATGCAAATCTTGCGAATTCGGTGCCAAGAAATTTAGGCGTGGCAGGTGGTTGTCCCAACTGCTCCGTGATATTTTCCGGTGTCATTGCTAGCGGAGTCGCCAGCGAAATCGCTAACGCGATCACTGGATTGGTGGATCGCGGTGCGCAGGTCATCAATCTGAGCTCCAACGCGGATGCGGCTGGCACGGCCTGCCCAAGCTACGACCCAGCCGCGACGGCAATTGCATATGCGGTGTCGCGTGATGTACTGTTCGTCAACTCCAGCGGCAATCAAAACAGCGCCCTCGGCGCAAACTATCCATCGAACTGCCCCGGCGCCCTGGCCGTCGGGGCGGCGCAAACAGCATCTGCCGCCACTCCCGGGTCGGGATGGACGCGATGGACCTTCGGCGGCAACAATGGCTCAAACTACACGCAAGGGGGCGGCGTCGCGGTGTGATCGCACCGGGCCGTAGTGTCGTTTCCACCTACAACACAGCGGGCGCCTCCTACATTGGTGCGCCATACTACTGTGGGGCCGTCGCGGGCTACGACGAAGGCCCAACCGGGGATGCTTTTGGCACCTGCACCGGTACCTCGATGGCGGCGCCTCATGTCACCGCGCTCGCTGGCATTATGCGGTCAGCGAGCCCGCTTACGTCGCAAGACACGATTCAGGCCCTCATTCGAGGCGCCAGTCGTGACCCTTATGGTGGTCAATCCCAAAGTGATGAATTTGGCTACGGCATGCCCAAGGCCGGTCTGGCGCTTGAGGCCCTGATTCCCGCAGGCAATCCGCAGAACCGGCTGACGCCACTGTTCTCTTTCTACAGCAGCGGGCGCGAAGACTATTTCTACACCACCGTGCCGCAAATGGGCCGCGCGGCGCGCTACGGCACGCTGCAACCTCAGCCCAATGTACCGGTCAATTACGCCTATAGCGACACGCTGGGCTACGGCTCGTACCCCTACGCGTCGGTCGGTAACCTGCTCAATATTTATTCGAATTTTCCCGGTACGCCATACTATTGGGCGGTCGGCGCGCAAGTGTGGTTGTTCACGACGCCTGAGAATCCCAAGGATGCAAACGTTGCGCTGGTGCCTTTATTTCGATTGAGCTTTGCGTGCAATCACCCGCAGTACAGCAATGCGAGTTCGCCGACCGCCTGCGCGGCTAATCCAAACCACACGGACACTACTTACAGCACAGAGATTGCCGGGGTCGACGCTTATGTGAGCGTTGGTTATCGGCTGGACGGTGTGGAAGGGTACGTGTATTCGAAAAGTGCGCCGCAGCCGGCGGGCACCGTGCGCCTGATGCGCAAATATCATCCAGGCCGCGACGATCACGCGATCTTCCCTGAGACTGAACTCACCAACATGTTCAATCAGGGTTACACCGACAACTCGGGTAGCGACTGGCTAGGCTATGTGTATCCTAATACGAACGGCGCTGTGCCGACAATTCAGTAGGAAGCAGGATCATGAATATCGCACGTTTTGCCACCTCAACTCTGACTTACCTTACTGCGACTATCAGCGTCGCACAGCCACTTTCGCCAGTCCGCCTTGATGGCCAGGTATCACGCTTTCCGATAGACGTGGCAGCCATCAGCGTGACAGCATTCACGCCGATTCAAGTGGTGTTGCGCACCAACGGCTCCCATAATCCCCCCGAGTTTGTGGGCGCACGCGTTCAAGACAACGTGATTCGCGCCGCCTTTTTTGCCGAGGTGCTTTCAGTCGGTTTCAATCCTGACCCTTTGGACAATCCGACTCCAGTCACTTTGCCCGGATTACCACCGGGAACGTACAAACTGCTGCTCGGCAACTCACTTGCGTTCGATGTGCCAACGTCGGCGTATGCTGAAACTAGCACCCTCAGCATAGTGGTGGGCGGACTGTCGGCCTCACTCACTGTCACACCGATGGCGTTCATGCCGTACCGTATTCCGGTCGGAACAGTGGATGACCGAAACTGGTATCACCCGAAGCACTATTTAGCGCTGGGTGCGAATGAACCGCAGGCGCTTCTGGGCCTCAATCCGACGGTGGTCAATGGCGAGTTATTGCCGCGCTGGACACTAACCGAACCCCCTTTCCGAGCATGGCCGAACGTTCCCGAGGCCCCGGCAGCAACCGTGCCGGTGTGCCGATTCTTCAATCCGGCCCTGGTGACGCACTTCTACTCGGCGAAGGCGTCGGACTGTGCGCTGTTGGCGACATCGAGCGACTGGACGAATGAAGGCATCGCCTTCCGCACACTACTTCCGATTAACGGCGTTTGTCCACTGGCCACACAACCAGTGTTTCGGCTGTTCAGCCAAGCGCTTTCAAACCACCGTTACACGCAAAGCGCAGACACGTACAACGCGTTGCAGCTTAGGGGCTACGCGCCTGAGGGCGTGGCGTTTTGCTCGCCGAACGTGTAGTGACGTAGGGCGGGCACTGCCCGCCGCGTAATCCCACGGGCTTCAGCCCCGAAAGTTGGCGCCTCGCTGATGGAGCACATGGGAGCACATGGCGGGCAGTGCCCGCCCTACACGTTCATCGTCAAGCAGCAGCGCAGAGACAGCGTTTCGTCCGCCACACTTGCAATCCCTTTCGCCATACCCACATAAGGAGCGGCCATGTGATAATAGTGGCGTTTGACGATGCGACCTCCAGCCGAATGAGTCCAGCCGTAGACCGCGCACAGCGCCACGGGGACGAATCAGGGCAGAGGTTGACTTAGCAAGGGTTGGGTGCCTTCCGTTAATTGCACCTGGTTTTGTGTTGGGTTAACTCCTGTTACTGGAAAGGGTTCGAGATGACTCGCCTCTCGACGGTCGCGGAACTGTCCGCGCCCGTGTCGCAACTTCCTCCTGCTGCCTACTTCGACGACGCGTTGTTGCGTCGCGAGCGCGAACTCCTGTTCGCCAAGGATGGCCCCGGTTACGCTGGCCACGCGCTGATGGTGCCGAACCTCGCCGATTACGCCGTGCTCGCCACGAGGAACAACGCTCAGGCCCTGACGCGCACGGATCGCGGCGTCAATCTCATCTCGAACATCTGCCGCCACCGCCAAGCCATGATGCTCGACGGTCGTGGTTCGCTCACGCAGAACGGCGGCAACGTCGTCTGCCCGCTGCACCGATGGACGTATTCCGGTGAGGGTGAACTCATCGGTGCGCCGCATTTTCCGTGTAATCCAGCGCTGAATCTGACGAACAAATCGCTCAAATTGTGGAATGGCCTGCTGTTTGATGGGCCGCGCGATCCGGTCGTTGATTTGGCGAAACTCTCCACGCAAACGCGGCAGACGCTCGATTTTTCCGGCTACGTGTTTGATCGCGCCGTAACGCACGAATGCAACTACAACTGGAAGACCTTCGTCGAGGTCTATCTGGAGGATTACCACGTTGGGCCGTTCCATCCGGGGCTCGGGCAGTTCGTTACTTGCGACGATCTGGCGTGGGAATGGGGCGGCGAGTTTTCGGTGCAGACGGTCGGCCTGTCGCGCGGCTTCGACAAGCCGGGCTCTCCCACGTACAAACGCTGGCACGATCAGGTAATGCAGTTCCGTCGGGGCGTGCCGCCGCCGCATGGTGCGATCTGGCTGACCTACTACCCGAATATCACGGTGGAGTGGTATCCGCACACGCTCGTCGTGTCGTCGTTGTGGCCGCAGGCGGTGGACAAAACGCTCAACGTCGTCGAGTTCTATTACGCCGAAGAAGTGGCATTGTTCGAGCGCGAGTTCATCGAGGCGCAGCAGGCGGCTTACATGGAAACCTGCGTCGAGGACGACGAGATTGCGCTGCGCATGGATGCGGGACGCAAGGCGCTGTTCAACGAAGGCCGGATTGAGGTCGGCCCGTATCAAAGCCCAATGGAAGACGGCATGCAGCACTTCCATGAGTGGTATCGAGGCAAGCTCGACGGACACGTTTGACTGCGACGGCTTTTTCCTGAAAGCACGGCTACTCCGGGGCTAGATCGTCAAAAAGGACTAAATCGACTTTAGGCCTTTTGTACCGATACTTTGCGCCAGCCCCAATAAAACGGCGGTTACAGCGCGCTGCCTGCGAAAGCTGTTGCGGCGAATCCTTCCGGGAAGTTCTCTTGCCAGGGCTTCACGGGCCGATACGGCGCTTCCCGAGCCTGCATCACGCAAGATCGCAGCCCGACAAATTTTGTAGACAATGGCAGTATGGTTGCACCAGTTTCTACGCCCGCTTTGCCAACACCGTCGCCTGCGCGGCCCCCGTCGAGCCGTTGGCGCAAAGCGTCGCGAGCTGCGCTCATCGCGGTGTTCTGCTTTGGAATCTTCCTCGGTGCCTGTGGGCTGGTCGTCCCCTACGTCATCAAAACGACTGCGCCGAATTGGTTGAAGGAAAAAACAGGACGCATTCTTGTCGTGCGCGACGTTGTGTTTAATCCATTCACGCTGCGGCTGCACGTGGAAGACGCCGCACTCTCCGACGCTGGCAAGCCGCTCGCACGGTTCAACGCGCTGGAAATCAAGGGCAGTTGGGCGAGTCTGACCCAGCTCGCGTGGACGGCGGAGAGCATCACCTTAACTCAGCCGGAAATCAGCGCTCGCATCGCCGCCGACGGTTCGCTCGACTGGGTGCGTTTTCTTGATTCCCTCCCCAAAGACCTGGAACCCCAACCGCCGAGCGACAAAATCCCGCGCATTGTGGCGCACAATATTTCGGTCACCAATGCCGCCGTTCGCCTGACGGACGAGCGCGCGGGAGCCAGTGAAAAACGGCTGGATTTGACACCACTCACGTTGAAGCTCGACATGCTCTCCACGCTGCCTCGCGATCGCGGTGACTACGCCCTGCAGGCAACGCTTAACGACCAGACGCGCGTGCAGTGGAAAGGCCGCCTGGGCCTGAATCCAATTGAGAGTTCGGGCGACATCGTGGTGACCAACTTACCATTGACGCGCGTGCAGTCGATTGCCAACTTGCAACTGCCAGTGAGCCTTGGCGGCACGGCCAATTTGCGCACGAATTACAGCGCCGCCGCCGGTACCGACTTCGTCGCGGCGGGCATTGGAGATGGCGTACTGGAAGTGAACGATTTGCGGGCGATGCAGGGTAAGGATGAGGCCAGCGTCAAGTCCATCAAACTGTCGCCACTCTCCGCTTCCTGGGCAAAAACCAAAGCCGATGGGCGCGATCAACAAGTGTTCGCGTTGCTGCCGCTAACGGCTGTGTTGCAGGGGCTAAGCGTCAAGGCGGAAGCGCAGACCGAGCCCTTGCTGAGCGTGGCTCAAGTGACGACCGTGAAGCCCGTCGCTGTT
>JBBRVM010000150.1:0-8257 GCA_038246865.1 Burkholderiales bacterium | reverse complement strand
TTGATGTTCAAAATGCCTTTGTAGCGCAGCATTTGCTCGCCGTACAAATTTATCAGTGAACCGATGTAGCGATCCACTTTTCGCACGTCGAGCGGTTTGTCGGTCTTGATGTAGAAGCTCGCGACTTCGTCGTGATGTTCGTGATCGGAGTTGGTCAAAAAGTCCGGCTGGATGTCGAGAATCGCATTCAGATTGAAGCCGCGAATATCGATTAACTCTTTGATCGGTGTGACGCCAAAATTGACCTTGGTGATCGGCGCGCGCACGTTCAACTTGCGAAGACGCTCCATGAGTTTTTGCGTCTCTTCTTCGCTCGCCACGTCAGTTTTTGACACGAGCAGACGATCCGCGAAAGCGACCTGTTGTTGGGCCTCGGTGAAGTCCTTCAACTGCGTCATGCCATGCTTGGCGTCAACCACGGTGATTACAGCGTCGAGCAGGTAGCGCTCATTGACTTTTTCGTCCGCGAAGAAAGTCTGCGCGACGGGGGCCGGATCAGCCATGCCGGTCGTTTCGATCACCACGCGAGTGAAATTGAATTCGCCCTTGGCGCGGCGCTTGTAGAGATTGTTCAGAATGCGGATCAGATCGCCGCGCACGGTGCAGCAAATGCAGCCGTTGTTCATCTCGACGATCTGCTCTTTTGAGTCAGCGAGGATTTCGTTGTCGACGCCCTCTTCGCCGAACTCGTTCTCAATCACCGCAATTTTTTCGCCGTGATTTTCTTTGAGGATGCGATTTAAGAGTGTCGTTTTACCCGCACCCAAGAACCCAGTGAGGATGGTGACGGGGATCGGCGCTTCGTTAGCGATAGGCGCAGCCCAGGTTTGCGCATCTTTTTCGGCTGCTTTTTTCGCGGCATCGGCTTTAGTAGACATAGTGCTTGTATCCTTTGTGATCTTCTTAATTTTAGGGCGCTCGCCTTGAGTTCAACCAAAGTCGCCTCTTCAGCTTTGCCAGCGCGTGCGCAGCCTGTGCTTTCAACGGCTGAGGTGCGGGCGGTCGAAGCCCAATTTCCTGATGTGGACTTGATGCGACGAGCAGGCAAGGCCGCGGCTGAGTTTTTGATTGCGCACACGACGCGGGGCTCTAAGATCGTGCTGTTTGCCGGGCCGGGGAACAATGGCGGGGACGCACTGGCCTGCGCGGCAGAGCTGGCGCAGGTGGGGTATGCGCCTACCGTTATCGTTCTCGCGGATTTTTCAAAGTATGGTGTCGACGCCAGCCGAATGTGGAGTCGAGTGCAGGAGCTGTGTTTGACCCCCTCCCCCTCGATGGGAGAGGGCTGGGGAGCGGGTGAAGGTAGCGCTCGTAGCCATCGCAGTTCTCCCAGCGACGGCCCCCCTCTCCCTAGCCCTCCCCCACCAGAGGGGAGGGGACCGGTCGTTGTGCTGCGGGATATTCCTTTTTTTTTGGAAGCTGGCTGGATCGTCGACGGCCTGTTTGGCATTGGCCTGAAACGACCGCTGGATGTGGGCTACCGCGATGCTGTGCGCATTATCGCGACTGCACGCGAGGCGGGAGCGAAGGTTCTAGCGCTTGATCTTCCGAGCGGCGTTGACGCCGATACTGGGGCGCTCGTGGGCAACGTCGTGGTCGCGGCTGATCACACTCTGACTTTCCTGGCCCTCAAACCCGGTCTGCTTACCGGCCCCGCTCTGGATTATGTCGGCGAGTTGCGCTGCGATGGTTTGGGCGTTTCAGCCATCGGGGAATCGGCAGTCCACGCGATTGATCAAACCTACATCGACGCCATCCGCTACCACCAAGTAGCTAACGCCCACAAAGGCAGCAACGGCACCTGCGTCATCATCGGTGGCGCGACGGGCATGTTGGGTGCTGCCCTCCTTTCCAGTCGCGCGGCAATGCGTTCAGGGGCTGGCAAGGTAAAAATTGGCTGGCTCGCCGATCCGGCGCCGCAGGTTGATCCGCTGATGCCCGAGGTGATGATGGACACGTCAACCGTTTTGCTCGCAAGCGAGTGCAGCGCGATGGTCGTCGGCTGTGGGCTCGGTGTTTCAGGCGCGGCGGTTCGTGCGCTGAAGGCGGCGCTCAAGCGCGAAGTGCCGTTGGTGGTGGATGCAGACGCGCTAAACCTGATCGCCCAGTCAGCAGAACTTGCGACGCTAATGCAACGACGTACAACCCCGACCATCATCACGCCGCATCCCGCTGAAGCCGCACGCCTGTTGGGTTGCAGCACGGCTGACGTACAAAGAGACCGTCTTCGGGCAGCACGCGATCTGGCGAAGGGTTACCACTGTATCGCGGTCGTCAAGGGCGCTGGCACCGTTGTGTGCGACGGTGCCGAAACGACGATCAATCGCACCGGCAATCCATTGCTAGCCACGGCTGGAACGGGTGACGTGTTGGCCGGGATGATCGGGGCGTTACTGGCGCAAGGCTACGACGCAGCGACCGCAGCACGGTTAGGTGTTTGTATGCATGGCGCTGCGGCTGATGCGCTCGCGGCGCGAGGGATTCGGCGCGCGGTGGCCAGCGACGTGATTGGCGAGTTAGTCTGCCTTTAACTCGTGGCGGATGAAAGTCTCCCCTGCGCAGTAGGGGAGATGTCTGCGACAGCAGACTGAGGGGTTTCGTGGCATTCGCGAAACGTCAATTTGGAACTCCCGGCAGCAACCCCTCCGGCACTTTGTGCCACCTCCCCTACTTCGCAGGGGAGGCTTTCACTGGTGCGCGTTACGGAACCAGAATCACCCCACCCACCGTCTTCCGCGCCTCCAGATCACGATGCGCCTGAGCGGCATCGGCTAACGAATACGTCTGCCGTGCAGCGAGATCAAGCTTGCCGTCTTTCATCAGCGTGAACACGTTGTTCGCCATCTCCTCCATTGTTGCCCGATCAGCGGTGTAGGTCATGAGCGTTTGCCGCGTGACCGAGAGCGAACCTTTCGGACCCAGGATGCCAAGGTCAACGCCTGTCACCGGGCCCGAGGAATTGCCAAAGCTAACCATCAAACCACGCGGTTGCAGGCAATCAAGCGAGGCGGGCCAGGTATCTTTGCCGACGCTGTCGTAAACCACGGGCACCTTCTTGCCACCGGTGATTTCTTTCACCCGCTCGACAAAGTTTTCGGTGTTGTAGTTGATGACGTGCGCGCAGCCGTGCTCCAGAGCTAGTTTGCCCTTCTCTTCGCTACCGACCGTACCGAGCAGCGTAACGCCGAGCGCCTTTGCCCACTGGCAGGCAATCAGACCGACGCCGCCCGCCGCCGCATGAAACAGGATGGTGTCGCCCGCCTTGCACTTGAACGTGCGGTTGAGCAGATATTCAACCGTCATCGCCCGCAAAAACCCCGCCGCGATGTGCTGCTCACTGATGTATTGCGGCAGTTTGACGAGCACGTTGGCAGGCATGTTGCGCTCGCTGGAATAGCTGCCGAGCGGACCGTCGCAATAGACCACGCGATCACCCGCCTTGACCATCGTCACGCCCTCTCCGACGGCTTCAACCAGGCCTGCGCCCTCTTTGCCGATCGGCGACGGCAGCGGCATTTTGTAGAGCCCGCTGCGGTGATAGGTGTCGATGAAGTTGACGCCGATCGCGCTGTGGCGAACGCGCGCTTCGCCCGGACCGGGCGGCGGCAGTTCAACCGATTCAAGTTTCAGAACGTCGGGGCCACCGGGCTCAAAGAAGCGGATTTGTTGGGTCATGATTCAGCAGTAGCAAAAATTGGAGGGGCAAACACACGATAGTCTTGTCATGTTGAGCAACGCGAAACATCACGTGGCGCGCGAACGATTTTGCCAGTGGCAACGTCCGAGGTGTACCAAGTGATCCTTCGCTTTTGGCTCAGGACGACATCACTGGATTTTCACACGCTCACGACGGAGCGATAGAGCGAGATTCCAATTGCCGTCAACCCGAGCGACGCAACCAGATGCAACGTCGCGAGACCCATCCCGCGCAATAGCTGCCCGTCAAGCAACAGCGTCATCACCTCGCCACTGAACGCAGAAAACGTAGTCAGTGCGCCGAGAAATCCAGTCACAAAGAACAACCGCAACAGCGGCGAAATATCATTGCGCGCCGAGAAATGCGCAATGGCCAGGCCTATCAGCAATCCACCGATCGCGTTCGCCGCAAACGTGCCCCAGGGCAGCCAGCTACGCCCGTTGAGCGCCAAACCAAGGCCGTAGCGCGCCCAGGCACCAAGCACCGCGCCAACAGCAATCGCCGCAAGCGTCGCGCCCATCAACGAACGAATTGCTTCACGTAGTCTCGACCCAGACCGACCGCTTCATAATGCGCTTCGCACATCTCAATCTTGGTCCACACGTCCTCGTAGCCGGTCTGTTCACCGGCCTCATTCAGGTAAATCATCGCGCCCTGAATGTTGAAAAAAGTGATCATTTCGGTGCAGTCCGCAGGGACTTCCAGCGTGTGAATTTCACCTGGCGGTTCGTAGACAAAACTGCCCTCGGTGGCGACCCAATCATGCTCGCGATAAAACCATTTTCCCTTGATTACGTAGCCAACGACCGCCATCGGATGACGATGCCGCGACAACACGCCGCTCTTGCGAACGCGCAACAGATTGCACCAGCCGCCGGACACCGTATTCATCAGCAAGGGACGAAAGCAGACGTTGGGCGCTTGCGGCACCCAAACGCGCTCATCATCAGGAATGGCGGCAACTGCGATTTCGGGTTGGATCAACATAAGCGATGGTTTATTTCAATTCGACACAGCAAAAGTGCGCTGTCATTCTGAGCTAAAAGCGAAGAATCAGTTGGCATATAACGGCCTTTTGATTGAGCTCGATAGTTTGCGACCTGATGTTTCGCTTCGCTCAACATGACAGGGCTCATTTCCCTAAAGCCGCAGTCCAAACCGCGTCCACCACCTCACGCTGCGCACCACGCTCGCGATACAGGCGAATCTCCATCGTGCCGGTCCAGTGCGCATCACCGCAGCGCGCAAGACGCTTGCCCTTGACTTCACGCACGACCGCGCTCTCCGGCAGCCAGGCCAGGCCATGCCCCTCCATTGCCATGACTTTCAGCGCCTCGGACATGTCGTTTTCGTAAACGCAGTCCAGATGCGCGCGTAGTGGCGACTGTTGCAGGATCAGCTCAACCATGCGGCCGAGGTAAGCCTGCGGCGTGTACGAGAGATACGGAATCTTTTTGGCGTCACTTCCGGGCAACGCGAACAGCGCGCGCCCCTCGCTATCGGTCTTTGAAAACGGCGCAATTGTCTCCGTCCCGAGCACAATCATTTCATAGCGCGCCTCATCCAGTTGCACCGGCTGATTGGTATGGTGATAGCAGAGCAGCAAATCACAGTTGCCCTCCACCAGGCTCATCACCGCGTCATGCACGTTGGCGGCCAGCAACTTCGCTTTCACGCGACCTAGCTTCTTCTCCAGCACCGTCAACCAGGTCGGGAAGAACGTCAGCGACAAAGTATGCGGCGCCGCAAACAAAATCGTATCGGTCGGTGCGCTCTGCAGGCCGCGAGCAATCGCCCGCGCATCAATGGCCTGCCGCACGATCTCCGCCGCCCGTTCGCGAAACTGCTCGCCCGCTTTAGTCATCTTCGTCGGATAACTCGTGCGGTCAATCAGCTCCGCGCCCAACCATTGTTCGAGCGCCCGAATGCGCCGCGAGAAAGCCGGTTGGGTGACGTACCGCAACTCCGCTGCCCGTGAAAAACTGCCCGTTTCGGCCAGTTGCAAAAAGTCTTCAACCCACTTGAGTTCCATATGTCGAGTGTAGCCAAAACTATGCAATAACGGTATACGCGGTGCAGCAAACGCGAACAGCTTTTTTATACGAGCCCAGTTGAACCGGGGCTATCAACGATTTAGTGCTTCAGTCGACTTTATATTATTTAAGCCTTTAGCCCATATAGAAATGTCGTTTCACCAAAAAGCCACGACCAAATCTTCCAGCGAATTACATGCAGGAAATCCCTACATCTTTCCTGCGCCGTAAGCGCCGATAATGCTAGGAGGAACGATCCGGCGCGTTGTGCGCCGGCACTAAAAAACTGGAGGACATCATGGGAATTTTCATGCGCCGCGTTGGCGTTGTTGCGTTTGCTGCGTTCGGGTTGCTCGGCACATCGTTTGCGCAGTACCCCAACAAGCCGATCAAGTGGATCGTCCCCTATCCTCCGGCGGGCACCACCGACGTGCTGGCGCGCATCGTCGCGCAATGGCTTTCCGAGAATATCGGGCAGCCTGTGGTCGTCGAAAACAAAGCGGGTGGCGGCAACAACATTGGCACCGAGTTCGTGGTCAACGCGCCGGCCGATGGCTACACCATGCTGCTGGTCAATCCGGCCAATGGCATCAACGCGTCACTCTACAAAAAGCTCTCGTTTAACTTCATCCGCGACATCGCACCGGTCGCAGGCATCGTGCGCACGCCGAACGTGATGGTCGTCACCAACAGCTTGCCGGTGAAAACGGTGGCGGAGTTCATCGCGTATTGCAAAGCGAACCCGAGCAAGGTGAACATGGCCTCGTCAAGCAGCGGCACATCAACTCATCTGTCGGGTGAATTGTTCAAATCGATGACCGGGTGCAACATGGTGCACATCCCGTACAAGGGCGCGGGCCCGGTTCTGACCGATCTGATCGGCGGTCAGGTGCAGGTGTTTTTTGACAACCTGCCGTCGTCGGCGGGCCACATCAAGGGCGGCACCATTCGCGCACTCGCGGTCACTTCAGCAGCGCGCGAGCCCTCATTCCCCGATTTGCCCACCGTCGGTGCCACCGTGCCCGGTTACGAGGCCACCGCATGGTTTGGCGTGGGCATGCCAAAGGGCACGCCCCGCGAGGCTATCGACAAAATGAATGCCGCCATCAACCGCGCACTCGCCGACCCCAAGATGCGTGCGCGACTGGCTGACCTGGGCGGCCTGCCGATTGCCGGCACACCAGAAGACTTCGGCAGAACCATCGCTGCGGAGACGGAAAAATGGGCGAAGGTGGTGGCTGCGTCCGGTGCCACCGTTGATTAAACAGATCTCGTTCATCTGCGCGCCAAGGCCCCAAAAATCTGGCGCGCATCGGTCGTCGGTGGAACCTGATTAAGCCTGTCGCAGCAAGCGCGCCACATCCGCGCGATCATGCACGCCGAGCTTCACGAACACTTGTTTGACGTGATAGCCCGCCGTGTTGACCGACACGCCCAATTTCGCCGCCATCTCGGCGTTGGTCATGCCCAGCGCCACCATCAGCGCCACCTCGCGCTGTTGCGCAGACAACTTTAGCCGCGATGCACCTTCGGTCAGGCGCACAGACTCTGTAGCCAGCCGCGAAACTACCAGTGCAGTGGCTTTGCCACCCGCTGCTCCGTCCAGCGAATGATGGCGGAAGGCAAATTGCCCCCAGGGAGACGTCACCACGTGCAACGATTTTTTCGCGGCGCGCGCGGCAATCGTGACGCCACGCAAGAATTCGCGCAACGCCCTCGGCTCATCACGTGATTCGCGTGGCGAAATCGGCTCACCACGGGCCAGACGTGACAACCGCATCCACGCATCATCGGCAAACAGCAACTCCCCCGCTTCGTCCAGCACCGCCATCGCCTCCTCGGCGACCTGCTCAGACGGCGCGGTCACCTGCGTGTAGGGCGAGGCGATCAGCGCACGTCCGAGGTAATGCATCACATCCCGCAATGCATCGGCATCGGCAGCGGAGAACGGCGGATCCTCTAGCCCGCGATACAGGCTCAGCTGCCCAATCGGCTCACGACCGTTTTCAGGCGAACGCACAATGCCATACATCACGTGTCCCACCGCAAGCTGCGACAGCACCTCACGGTAGTACTCGCCCTTTTTTTCCTGAGCGCTGATCGTACGAAGCGACACCGGATCGCTCGTCGCCACCAGTCGCAGGTAAGCCGCAGAAAACGCCGAAATATCCGCCCGATAGTGGTGCTCGTAATACCGCGTCATCGCCTCGGGCGGCAACATCCGCTCGGCATACATGTTGACCATGTGGCCCTGCGCATCGCAGTAGAAGAAGGCGGCGTGATTCGCAGGGACTACGGCGCGGATGGCGGGTAGCAGCGAGGGCAATAACACCGGCGCGGGTAGGCCCAGATTGCAGAGCTGACGTAGGGTTACCCGGGAGGATTGTGACGTGGTTTTTGACATGGCCCCGGATTGATATGTTTCTTATGCAAGTAATGTAGCGCGCTATGGCTGAGAACTATCCCACCTGAGTAGGTAGGGATGCAATCTAGCCCATCAGCAATCCCCGACCAATTGCGCCTGCTG
>JBBRVM010000149.1:0-8265 GCA_038246865.1 Burkholderiales bacterium | reverse complement strand
GTGGTTACCCACAGCGCCCGGATGACATCGGGCTGGCACCGACCCCGCAGGCAAAATCCCGTCGGACTCTACCTGCGTTTTGTGTGAGTTTGGGGCATGCCCCAAACTCACACAAATGCGTAATTCGTTTGCTTTCATTTCAACCTCAATTGTGCGCCTGTTGGGACATATAAGGATGACAACGAGAGAGCGCTCAAACGAATTTTTAGGGGTGCCCTATTGAAATTCGTGCGTACTCGCCAACGAAATCAACACGCTGCCCGCGCCGAGCACGGCGGCGTTAGTCATGCTCATGGCGCTGGTCAGCAGCGTAACGCCGTGCTTTGCGCACGTTGCTGACAGATCAACGAAGGCGTCAATGTGTCGCAAATCGGCGATATCACCGGCATAGCTCGCGCACACAAATGGGGCGTCCAATCCGGCGTTGACCCAAGCTGCGGCTTGGTTAAATGCCACTTTCGCCGCCGCAGCGAAGCCACTTTGCGTGCTCATCACACGCAACTCGTCACCGCTGGCCAGCGCCACCGGCATACGATCAAACAATTGCCCAACATTACGGCTCAGCCAATGCGAAACAGGCGCCTCAGGCAGGGCTGCGCAGCGATGAAACAGTTTCAAATCGCGCGGCACCACCAGCGTTTTCACTTGTCGGCGTAGCGCGTCTACCTGTTGCACCGTTTGCGGCAGCACGACGTTCGCTTGCAGCAATCGTGTGCACTCCGCGATCAACACGCCATGCCCGTTGAACGACGTACCGGAGTCCACCACCCACATTTTGAAAGGCCGCGTATTGCCAGCGCGGCGGCGATCCCGCGAGCTTTGCACCATGAGCTTTTGCGCAGCCGTGAGCGAGTTGGCGTAGCTATTGCTGCGCATCGAGCTCATCGCGATTTGCAGTACAAAATCGGTGTCGTCATTCGTATGCTGGCTGATCAGCTCGCTGGTGGCGTCGACGCTGGCGGCGAGCGTATGCGTTGGGCCCACAAACTGCGCGAGATGTTTCATCGCAAAGCGCGCCGCTGCCACCTCATCGCCATCATCAATTCGCGACATTTCACCGTTGCGTAACTTGATGGGCAGCAGTAAAACACCCGCGTCCGTCCGCCAATCGGCAGGCAAATCGCTCGCCGCATCGGTCACCAGTAGCGTGCGCTTGCTGAGATCAACCGGCGTCAACTCAGAATGCGGTGGTTCCGAAGTGGTCGCCGTGGATTTAGTATCCGCCAAACCGCGCGCAAAGCCGCCCGACAGGCTGTAGCTATAAGTCTCGTGGTCGTATCGCGTCAGGCGACGTCGGGATTCGGTAGGTAGTTCGGTGAACATGCCTTCAAAAACGGATTTGATTGTGAATTTGTGCCAAGGTCGTGCTCAGCAGTCACATCACTGAAATCCGCAAAAAGCCGAAATTGGTTCTTCAGCTTTTGCATGAAGCCCTTATTTCGTAGGGGCTAGACCGAAAAAAGTCACATAGTCGACATCATAAAAAAATACGCGCTAGCCCCCGCGCAGTCGGACTTCTATCGAAAAGCCAATGGCTGGGTGTGGGCGATTTGAGGCCCAAGACCGCATCAATCCAACTTGATTTGTCCGGCATCGATCACCCGCTTCCACTTTGCTGTTTCGGTTCTGATCAGCGCCGACAGCGCCTCTGGCGTGCCGCCCACCGGCTCCGCGCCCTGACTGGCGAAGCGCTCCCTCACCTCAGCGCTTTGCACGGCAGCGGCGGCTTCGCGCTGCAAGCGTTGAACGATGTCGCGCGGCGTTCCCGGCGGCGCGAACAGGCCGAAATACGTGTTCACCTCATAGCCCGGCAGGCCGGACTCAATCACCGTGGGCACAGTTGGCAACAACGGCGTCCTTTTGGCGGACGTCACCGCCAGCGCTTTCACTTTGCCGCCCTTGATGTGCGGCAGCGCTGACACCAGCGAATCGAACATCAAATGCGTCTGCCCGCTGATCAAATCCGGGATCGCCAGCGCGGTGCCTTTGTAGGGAACATGCGTCAGCTTCACGCCCGCATCGAGCTTGAACAATTCGCTTTGGAGGTGCACGATGGTGCCGTTGCCGCTGGACGCGAAATTCAACGAGTCGGGCTTTGATTTCGCCAGGAGGACGAGTTCGGCCACACTCGCAACCGGCAAATTCGGCGTCACGATCAGCACGTTGGTCGCCGTCGCCACTTCGGAAATCGGAGCGAAGTCTTTCTCCACGGAATATGGGATGTTTTTGTAAAGCGACGGCGCGATGGAATGGGTCGAAGTGGTGGCGAGCAATAACGTGTAACCATCCGGCGCGGCCTTCGAAGCCTCGTTCGAGCCCAGCGTGCCGCCCGCTCCCGGCTTGTTGTCGACGATCACGGTTTGTCCGAGCTGCGTCGAGAGCTTTTGCGCCAGCGTACGGCCAATGATGTCGGTCGCGCCGCCCGGTGGGAACGGGATGATCAGGCGGATTGGCTTCGCCGGATAAGCCTGGGCCAACGCCACGGGCGGCGCGGAGAAAGCGGCAAAACAAAGGGTGGCGAGCACGTAAAAGCGCGTTTTCATGGGCGTGAACACAGGTGAAGCGAAGCGCCTGATCGTAGAGCAAGCGGCCTATATCAGAACGAAAAGACATCATTTCTCGCCAAATCGTGCTGCGGCGCAGTAAAATCGAGGGTTATCTTTCCCATCCCTGCCGCTGCCCGCCTCTGGGTCTCTCGCGTTTTAGGGTGTTTCAGGCCTCCAAATGACTACCACCGTAAGCGCGAACCTCGGTCTTCGCAACATCGCCATCATTGCCCACGTTGACCACGGCAAGACCACGCTCGTCGATTGCTTGTTGAAGCAATCCGGAACCTTCGCTGCGCACGAGCAGGTCGGTGAGCGGGTGATGGATTCGAACGACATCGAGCGCGAACGCGGCATCACGATTCTGGCGAAGAACTGCGCTGTGACCTACAAAGGCTCGCGCATCAATATCGTCGACACACCGGGCCACGCCGACTTCGGCGGCGAAGTGGAGCGCGTACTCTCGATGGTGGACGGCGCGCTGTTGCTGGTTGATGCGGTCGAAGGCCCGATGCCGCAAACGCGTTTTGTGACGAAAAAAGCGCTCGCGCTCGGTCACAAAATCATCGTCGTGGTGAACAAGATTGACCGGCACGGTGCCCGTCCTGACTGGGTCGTTAACCAGACGTTTGAGTTGTTTGACAAACTGGGCGCAACCGAAGAGCAGCTGGACTTCCCCGTCGTTTACGCCAGCGCGCTGAACGGTTGGGCATCTCTTGAATCCGACGTTGTGACGACCACGATGGAGCCGTTGTTCGACACCATTCTGAGCAAAATTCCAGCACCGAAGCTCGACGACAACGCGCCGCTGCAATTGCAAATTTCCGCACTCGATTACAGCACCTACGTCGGTCGCATCGGCATTGGCCGTATCCATCGCGGCACCATCAAATCCGGGGCGTCCTACACGATGCGTCTGGGCGATGAAGACAAAGGCATGTGCAAAGTCAACCAGGTGTTGACGTTCAAAGGCCTGACCCGCAGCGAGGCGGAATTTGCGACGGCAGGCGACATCGTGGCCGTTACCGGAATTCAGGATCTGGGCATCGGCTACACCATCTGTGATCGCGAAAAAGCCGAAGGCTTGCCCGCGATTGCGGTTGACGAGCCAACGCTGACGATGAGCTTTTGCGTCAACACGTCGCCACAAGCTGGCCGTGAAGGCAAATACGTCACTTCGCGCCAGATTCGTGAGCGTTTGCAAAAAGAATTGCTCGCCAACGTGGCGTTGAAGGTTGAAGACACCGAAGACGCCGACGTATTCCGCGTTTCGGGTCGCGGCGAATTACACCTGACGATTCTCGTGGAAAATATGCGTCGCGAAGGCTATGAACTTGCGGTCGGCAAGCCTGAAGTGCTGTTCAAAATGATCGACGGCGTGCAGAACGAGCCGATGGAATCGCTGACCGTTGATCTCGAAGAAGGCCATCAGGGCGGCGTGATGCAGGCGCTCGGCGAGCGTCGCGGCGAACTCACCAACATGGAAAACGATAGTCGTGGCCGTGCCCGTCTGGAATACCGGATTCCAGCGCGCGGTCTGATCGGTTTCCAGAATGAATTCATGAACCTGACGCGTGGCACCGGCCTCATCAGCCACATTTTTGACGGCTACGCACCGCATCGTGGCGATATGCCTGGCCGTCGTAACGGCGTACTGATTTCGCAGGACGATGGCAACGCCGTCGGCTTCTCGTTGTTCACGCTGCAGGATCGCGGTCGCCTGTTTGTTGCCCCTGGCGACATCGTGTACGAAGGCATGCTGGTCGGCATTCACAGCCGCGACAACGATCTCGTCGTCAATCCGATCAAAGAGAAAAAGCTCACCAATGTGCGCTCCTCCGGCAAAGACGAAAACATCCTGCTCACACCACCGGTCAAGCTCACAATCGAATACGCTGTCGAATTCATCGAAGACGACGAAATGGTCGAAATCACGCCGAAGTCGATCCGCCTGAGAAAGCGCTTCCTGAAAGAGCATGAGCGCAAATCGTCTGTGCGTCGGGCGGAAGCGGCGGCGGTTGCGGCTTAGTCGCGCCAGCTTAGTACCAACAGGGATACTGGTTAAGCAATCAGTGTCTCGGGTTTTTCCGTTATCATCTGATTAATGATTAACGGTGAACGGTGGGTTTGATGGCCCGCCCTTTCGAGGATACTTTCGGAATGCAACATCTCCCGCGATCTCCGCGTCCAATCGGTATTGATCTCTTCGCTGGGGCAGGTGGCTTATCTCTCGGCTTCGAGCAAGCGGGGTTTAACGTTGCCGCGGCTGTTGAGATTGACCCGATCCACTGCGCTACGCACGAATTTAACTTTCCTAATTCAACGGCAATTTGCGCCAGCGTCGTAGACCTGACCGGCGAGCAAATTCGTCGTCGCGCCAATCTTGGTAAATCAGATATTGATGTCGTTTTCGGCGGCGCACCGTGTCAGGGCTTTTCGCTAATCGGTAAACGATCCTTGGACGATCCGCGTAACCAACTGGTGTTTCACTACGTCCGGCTGGTTCGCGAACTACAGCCCAAATATTGCGTGTTCGAAAACGTTAAAGGTTTGACGCTCGGCGCGCACGCCAAGTTTCTCGCAGAGATCGTCGAAGCGCTGCAAGCCAGTGACTACGCGGTTTTGCTGCCGTATCAAGTGTTGAATGCAGCAGACTTTTCGGTGCCCCAGGATAGACGTCGTTTGTTCCTGATCGCGGCGAGACGCGGGCTCCCGTTGCCGGCGTATCCGACGATCAACGGTCAGCGCGCGACGGTAGCAGACGCTATCAGTGATTTGCCGGACGCTGATCAGTACGACGAATTACGCAGCGACGACGCGACGACGATCAAATGGACAACGCGCCGAATGTACGCAAAGATTTTGCGCGGTATGGAAGCCGATGCGAATGATTTCAGTTACGCACGTACCTATGACCGCAATGTGCTGACCTCCAGTTTGCGCACGGAACATACCGAGCTTTCGCAGACGCGCTTCGAGGCGACCGAACACGGCAAGACCGAACCCATCAGCCGCTTCCGCAAGCTCGACCCGCAAGGCCTGTGCAACACGCTGCGCGCAGGCACCGATAGTGCGCGTGGAGCGTTCACCTCACCGCGCCCCATTCACCCGCATCTGCCCCGCGTGATCACAGTGCGCGAGGCTGCGCGCTTGCATTCTTACCCCGACTGGTTTCGCTTCCATGCGACCAAGTGGCATGGCTTTCGGCAGATTGGTAACAGCGTGCCACCCTTGCTGGGTCGCGCGGTCGCGAGTGAAATTGCGGCGGTGATGGGCGTTACGCCAACAAAGCCAATAGCGGCGCTTCAACTCGGGAATCCCGAGTTGCTGATGCTCGACATGGGAGGTGCAGCGCGCTACTTCGAGGTGCCACGCAATACCATCGCGCAACGAACTAGGAAAATTGTCGATGATGAGCAGATCGAGTTGAGTTATGCCTAAAGCGTTCTCCGATAAGGTAGCCAAGAAATCCAATCGTTATGGTGCAATCATCGAGCGCGTGTTCGGTCAGCACTACAAACGCGGCCTGAAAGAATTTAAGTTCACGCGCGGCGAATTCGCCGATGCGGCGAAGGCTTTGGGTATCGTTCTTCCCAAGAATCTCGGCGACGTGATTTACTCAGTGCGCTACCGAAGCGAATTGCCGGAAGTCATACGCGCCAAGGCGGCAATCGGATGCGAATGGATTATTGAAGGTGCCGGGCTTGGCAGTTATCGATTCAAACAAGTGCGGCTGAATCGAATCGTTCCGCGTGAAGAATTGCTAACGATCAAGGTCCCTGATGCAACCCCAGAGATCATTCTGGCCTACGCGTTAGGCGATGAGCAGGCGCTGCTCGCGAAGGTTCGCTACAACCGCTTGGTCGACGTATTTCTGGGTATCACAACTTTTTCGTTGCAGAACCATTTGCGCACGACTGTCACCGGTATTGGACAAATCGAAATCGACGAAATCTACGTCGGGATCGACAAACACGGGCGTCAATTCGTCGTGCCAGTTCAAGCTAAAGGTGGAAATGATCGCCACGGCGTCGTGCAAACCCAGCAAGACATCGCTTGCTGCACGCAGAAGTTTCCTGATCTGATTTGTCGCGCGATATCGGCCCAATTCATGTCTGATGAACGCATCGCGATGTTCGAGCTCATGCTGGTCGACGGCGAGGTAAAGGTAGTGGACGAGAAGCACTATCAACTGGTCTCAGCGAACTCTATTTCTCGCGTCGATTTGAGCCAATACGGGAATTCGGTTGTCTGACCCGCTCCTGCATGAGTGTGGAACTTTAGGCCCTGCAAGCGTATCCTAATCCGATGCAAACCCTGCGCCGCTTCCGTAAGCTGATCGCTCTGGTGGCCTTGATCTGGCTGCCGATGACGGTGTTTGCGCACGTTTGCGCGACCCAAGTAGTGATTGCTGCGATTGGCGGGATGGATCATCCGGGTTTGGTACAGCCCGGAGACTCGCCGCAGCATTTGGGTCACTGGACGGCTGCGGACGCCCATGTCGTCACTGTTGTTGTGGACGCGGAGACTTTCTGGCGCAGCGTCGATACTTTTGACAGCGGCTGTGAGATGCAGTCCGTTTGTACGTTTGCCGGGTTCGCAGCGGTGACGTCTTCGTCGCCCGCTGGCATTGTGTTTTCCAATTCCAACGATGGATACGCGAGCGCCAGCCCGTCGTTCACCACCCGTTCGCTGACGCCGGACACACCGCCGCCCCGCCTCGCACTGTAGTCACCTTTAGCGAGGCGATTTGCTGCATCGAAATATGCACGCTGTTCGCCTCATGTGATTTACAGTTTTTGTGGGGATTCATGAGATCTTTCTTTTCTATGCCTGCCCTAGCTACGGCGAGAACGCTGGCGTCTGCCGCGATCGTGGTTGGCGCTATCAGCGCTGCGGGTATTTCGACCAGTTCGCATGCGGGATTTTTCATCCCGAAGGACAACTGGATGTTGATGTCCGCATACACGCCCGACGAAATCAATGTCGATCTCGCTTACGGTTTGCGTCGTGATCTGAGCATTTCGGCGGGGCTCACTCGCGTGCGCGAACCGGCGGCAGAGACCAGTTCTGGCACCGCATGGCGCAACGTCTGGCTGGTTCAGGGCGCCTACCTGCTCAATCGCACGCCGACCACAGACGGCATCGCGAACGCTTATGTCTTCGGTGGACCGCTGGTGGAGCAACGCGAAGGCGGCGGCAAGGCGCACGCAGGCGTCAGCTCCGGTCTCTGGTTCGACTACGAAACGCGGCGTATCTACACCCGACTGAAACTGCATTCGCTGAAAGCTTTTTCGGGCGAAGGTGGCCAAAACTGGCGGCGCAACGAGGTCGTGGGTCAGGCCATGTGGGCGCCGTATGCGGCGGACTACGAGGACGTCGCAAGCTGGATCGGCGTGCAGGCGAAGCGCGTGAGCGATACGCCGCAAACCGAAATTACACCCTATGTCCGGTTCTTTCGGAAGAACTGGTGGGTGGACGCGGGAGTCTCCGTGGATGCGAAGCACCGCCGCGATGTATTCGTCAACTTTATGTACCTTTTTTAATTTGAAACTCTGGAGTTCACTATGAAAAACTTTTCCCTAATCGCCCTGACAATGGCAACCGCAATGGCTGCCAACATGAGCGCTGCCGAGACCTTGAAAGTAAAAGTGGACGGCATGGTCTGCGGCTTTTGCGCGAGCTCTATCGAGAAGAAAATGCGCGCTGAAAAAGCGAC
>JBBRVM010000148.1:0-8295 GCA_038246865.1 Burkholderiales bacterium | reverse complement strand
GAACGACTCGAAGAGATGCGCTTTCGCCTGCTGCATCAACTGCGCGGCTAGCAGATCGCACTGCTCGTGGGCTTGGGCCTGTAGCGCTTTAATGGTTACGCCTTTTCGGAGCGTCACTTTTTTCTGTGCATGCAGAAGGATTAAACACTCGAGCGGCGTCTTCACGTCGGCGGGTTTGTAGCGCTTCACGATCTTGCCCTTCGCGTTCACCGTCTCGGTGGCAAACAGGCACGGGCGGTGCAGGTTCAGCCACGGGCTGAGTGTCGTTTGGTAGAACGCGTTGATCGGTTCGGCGTGCTGCTGCGGGATGTGGCTGTAGCCCATGTGGCGTCGAACCACGCTCGCGTTTTTGCTCTCGGCTAAGGCGTTGTCGTTGCTGTGCCGTGAGCGTGATTTGGTCTGCTCGATGCGAAGCTTCTCGAGCATCCCGGCCACCCGGTGATTGATGTATTCGGAGCCGTTGTCAGAGTAAAGCCTTTCACTACAAACGGGAACTGTGCCATCACCGATGCGAGCACGGGCAACAGACACGCCTCACTGATCCCCTGCACGCAGGCTGTTGACGCCGATTAAAAATTGACCAGCTAGAGGGCCTCGTGCCGATTGAATATTGACCAGGGTGTATGACCAAAGCTGCTTCATTCTTAAGCAGGAGACAAAAGGGTGATCACCATGGAAATATTAGGCAGGATACGTCGCATGTTCTTGCGCGACGGATTGGGTTACTCGGAAATAGCGCGTCGCACTGGCATCGCGAGAAACACGGTCAAGCGATGGCTCAAAGGAGTGGCAGTTTCGAGACGTGTAACTGCAACAGAAAGCTTCGCGAGCTTGGTAATCGTTCCAGTCTCCAAGGCAGATACGAGTCTCAGGCACCGAAGTACCGCAGATGTGCCACACCAAAGAAGTTGGCACCGTTTATTGCGCGGGTCGAACAAGCCCTCGTCGCAGACGCCGGACGGATCAAACGGGATCGTCGTACCGGCAAACATCTATTTATCGAAATCAAGGCCAACGGCTACACCGGCGGGCACGAAGGGCTGACTGATTTCATCCGCGAATGGCGGACACGACAGGCAGGATTGATTGGCACCGGCGGCCTACGACAAGCCTTCATCCCGCTCCTCTTCGCGCTCGGTGAGGCGTTTCAGTTTGACTGGAGCATCGAGCCTTTGTCATCGGCGGCATCTTCTACCGGATGCAGGTCTCACACATGAAACTCTGTGCCAGCCGAGCCTTCTGGCTGGTGGCCTATCCGAGTCAGGGACACGAGATGCTCTTTGACGCGCACACCAAGAGCTTCACGGCACTGGGAGGCGTTCCAAGGCGCGGGATTTACGACAACATGAAGACCGCCGTTGACAAAGTCGGGCGCGGCAAGCTGCGCACCGTCAACGCACGCTTTGCCGTCCTGTGCGCACACTACCTGTTCGACCCGGACTTCTGCAACGTCGCCAGCGGCTGGTGGAGGAAGGGCGACAAGCTTGTCGCAAGGTGTCGTTGAGAAGAACGTGCAGGATGCACGTCGAAGAATTTGGCTTGACGCCAAGCTCGAGCGCTTCGCGAGCTTTGATGCGCTTAACGCACGGCTCGCAGATCGCTGTCGCGCCTTATGGTCGCAGATCCGCCACCCCGAACACAAGAGCTTCACGGTTGCTGAAATGCTGGAGCAGGAACAGGCGCATTTAATGCCCATGCCCACCGCGTTTGACGGTTACGTGGAAACGCTCTGCCGGGTCAGCAGCACGTGCCTGGTGGTCGTCGACTGCAATCGCTATTCGGTGCCCTGTGAGTGGGTGCGCCAGCGGGTCAGCGCGCGGGTCTACACCGAGCGAATCGAGATCGTTGGTGAGATCGTCGGCGGCGCTGATTTAGCGTCCTCTACGAAGCGAGCCATCCACGCCCGTCTAGCCAATCGAGGCCGCACCGCCTACGACTGGCAGCACTACATCCCGCTGGTACAGCGAAAGCCCGGAGCGCTGCGTAACGGTGCCCCGTTTGCCGAGATGCCCAGCGCGCTCAAAGCACTGAGCGGGCAACTGCTTCGGCGTGACGGCGGTGACCGGATCATGGCGCAGGTGCTCTCTGTGGTTCCGTTGGCGGGATTGGTTGCAGTGCTGGTCGCCGTTGAATTGATGTTGGAGGGGACGGGCGGCAAGAGCGGTGCGATGGTGAGTGCAGAGCACGTTGTGAACGTCATTTCCCGGCTCTCGGCAGAGCCACCACCGCCGTCGTTGATGAATGCAGGGTACCCGCCTCGATGACACTTGCCGAGCCGCCACGGGCCGACACAGCTCGGTATGACCGGTTGCGCAGCGAAGTGCACGCGGGAGCCGATCATGCGTGACGTCATCAATGAGTTCAAAGCGCTTCGCCTGCACGGCATGGCTGCGACCTGGGCCGACATCCTGGAAACCGATGGCCCGAGCAGTGTGACCGTACAGCACGCACGCGGTGTGCTCACCCGTATGCTGGAGGCCGAGCAGACAGATCGGGCCATGCGCTCGATTTCTCACCAGATGTCGCAGGCACGCTTCCCGGCGCATCGTGATCTCGCAGGCTTTGACTTTGAGAGCGCGCGCGTGGACCGACAGCTAATTAATGCACTCTCCAGTCTGGAATTCACTGAGGCAGCTCACAACGTGGCGCTGATCGGCGGACCGGGTACGGGCAACACGCATCTGGCCACCGCAGTCGGGATCGAGGGCATTACCCGACACAACAAGCGCGTGCGCTTCACCTCGACGGTGGATCTGGTCAACGCGCTGGAGGCGGAGAAGGCGCAAGGCAAAGCGGGGCGCATTGCTGCAAGTTTGGCCCGTCTGGACATGCTCATTCTCGATTAGCTGGGTTACCTGCCATTCTCCCAGGCCGGGGGCGCGTTGTTGTTTCATCTGTTCAGCAAACTCTACGAGCACACCAGTGTGGTGATCACGACGAACTTGACCTTTGCCGAGTGGGCTCACGTGTTCGGAGACGCGAAGATGACAACGGCGCTCTTGGACCGGCTCACCCACCATTGCCATATCGTCGAGACCGGCAACGAGAGCTACCGTTTCCGGCAGAGTAGCGCTCAAGCGAAGTCGCGGATTGGCGCGCGCGAACAGTCACGCAAGAAGGCCGGGCGCGAGGCAGGGACCGGTCAAGGCAGCGTATCCAAGGCCACCTCTGAACCGTGATCCGCAACGAGTCAACCCGACTTGAACTGAGCGGCTGTGTGCGCGATGCGAAGCGCGTTTCGGGCTACGCGCTTCACGCGCTTCGCATCGCGACAAACCACATCAATTCAATCAGAAGGTGAGCAACCTCAACCAAAAACAGTAGACTTATCCACAGCTGCAATCTTCAATTGCGACCCAACTCCCCTGGTCAATATTCAATCGGCGCGGACACAGTGTCAACACCGAGTGCATGCAGGTGTTTCTGGACGAAGTGGCGGCGCGTCATCCGCTGGACAAAATCGTGATGGTGCTCGATGGGGCGGGTTGGCATACCAGTCACAGCCTGAAGCCTCCAGCGAACGTGTATTTGTTGGCACTACCCCCGTACGCCCCCGAATTGAACCCCGTCGAGCATGTGTGGGACGAGCTACGCGAGAAGTACTTTCACAACCTCGCCTTTGACAGCATGGAGGCCCTTGAAGACCAACTCGCAGCCAGTCTGCGAACCCTTGAACTCGACCACCCACGCATCCAGTCAATCGTCCGATGGCCTTGGATTATTAATGCTCTATTGAATTAGAAATGGAATGAGGCAAATCGCCACTCTCTCAACCATAAGTGAACACCCGCTATCATGCGGAACGCCTAGCCACCCGCCAGTTCAATCGTTGGTGCGGAGTGGGTCTCATGGAAACGCGGTGCCTGACGACGATTTTGACGTTGGGCGCTGACCCAGACCGAACGAGCCAATCAGGCGCGTTAGGCGTAACTGCGACTGCGGGAATGCGCGACGGCTGACGGCGCTTTGTCGCTCTGTGGCACCACCACTGTCGAGAATAGATTTTTCGGGTTATCGAGCGAGGGAATCAACGCGATTCGCTCGCCAAATCCATGCGCCTCAGCGTTGTCGTACATAAAGCGTAGCGCCGAGAAGTCCTCCAGCGCGAAGCCGACTGAATCAAATACCGTGACCTCGGTGGCGGACGTGCGGGCGGCCGCCTGTCCGGTGAAAACTTGCCAGAGTTCGGTCACCGGAAACTCCGCGGGCATCTGTTGAATTTCGCCCTCAATGCGTGATTGCGGCGCGTATTCCACGAAAACGTTCGCCTGCTTCAGGATATTGGCGTGCAGTTCGGTTTTGCCGGGGCAATCGCCGCCGACCGCGTTGATGTGGACGCCCGGCGCGATCATGTCGGGCGTGAGGATGATCGCCTGCGTCTTGTCAGCGGTCACGGTGGTGATGATGTCGGCGCCGAGCACTGCTTCGCCGACACTTTCACACACCACGAGATTGAAGCCGAACGGTTGCAGGTTCGCGACCAGTTTGGCCGTCGCGCCGCGATCCACGTCGTACAGCCGAAGTGTATCGATGCCGATCAGGTACTTGAACGCGAGCGCCTGAAATTCACTTTGCGCGCCGTTGCCGATCAGCGCCATGATGCGGCTGTCCTTGCGAGCCAGCGATTGCGCAGCGAGCGCGGACATCGCGGCGGTGCGCAGCGCAGTGGTGATCGTGAGCTCGGAGAGCAGGAGTGGCGAGCCGGTGTCAACGTCGGCATAGACGCCGAACGCCATCACGGTGGAGAGGCCGAGGATCGTGTTCTTGGGATGACCGTTGACGTACTTGAACGCATAGCGGTGATGGTCGGAGACGGGCATCAGCTCAATCACGCCGAACTCGGAGTGGTTGGCAACGCGCGCTGATTTGTCGAAATCGCCCCAGCGCGAAAAGTCTTCGCGGATATTGGCTGCGATGCGCTTTAGCGAAAACTCGAGCCCGACTTTGCGCACAAGCGCTGCGGCTTCAGGGGCGCTCAGATAGAGCGTTCCGGTGGCGGAGAACTGGTTGACAGCGGTTTGGGTCATGGTGTGTGGTGCAACATATTGCGAGCGGAGGGATTGACAAGAATTTTTACCCACCTCTCGATCAAGCACAATAGCAACAAATGCTCATTTGGATCAGAGTATTGTGCAAAATGACAGGCCCAATTATCATTCTGATCATGGATCAGACCGATACCGCCCTCATTGCCTTGTTGCGCCAAAACGCCCGGCTGACCGTCGCTGTTCTCGCGAACAAGTTGAAGGTCTCACGCGGCACCGTGACCAATCGCCTGCGCAAGCTGGAAGACGATCAGGTCATCGTTGGCTACACCGTCAAGTTGAAACCCGATGCCGAGCCCGAACGTATTCGCGCCTGGATGGGCGTGCTGGTGGACGGCAACCGCACGCTAGCCGTCGTCCAGAGCCTGTTGGGCGAGCCGCGTGTGGTGTCGTTGCACGACACCAATGGTCGCTGGGATCTGTGGGCCGAGCTGGAGGTCAGCTCAATGGTGGAGCTGTCGCAGCTCCTGGAGCGGGTGCGCCTCATCAGCGGCATTCGCAACACGGAGACGAGTATTTTGCTGTCAAGCTTCCGGTAATTTCAAGCTTTCAGCTTTTTGCTGGGATTCATATTCAATCAGGGCTAGCGGTCGATACGGCTGGTAGTCGATACTTAATGTTTTGCGAACCTAGCCGCAGTGCAATGGTCGTTTCATTGAAAAGCTGATTCGAAGTAATGCCATGAGGCGTGCTCAAATCGGTAACAGCCCGCCGTCCTTCACCTCTTCAATCACCGCGTAAGTTCGCGTCTCGCGTACGCCGGGAAATTGCCATAGCCGACGGCTGGCGAATTCGCGGTAGGCCGCCATGTCGCGGACGCGCAGCTTGATCAGGTAATCGAACCCGCCCGCCACCATATGGCATTCCGCGATTTCGGGATGCGTGAGCACTGCCGCCTTGAACGCGTCGAAGATGTTCGGCGTCGTGCGATCCAGCAATACCTCAACAAACACGGTCATACCGCAGCCGAGTTTCGCCGGATTTAACCGCGCCTCGTAACCCAGAATGAAACCTTCGCGCTGCAACCTTTGTGTGCGTGCGAGTACGGCTGTCGGCGACAGCGAAACCCCTTCCGCGAGCTTCAAATTACTGATGCGGCCATCCTTCTGCAGGGCGGACAGGATTTTTCGATCAATCGCGTCAATTTCAGACATGGCAGCAGACATTTATGCGGTTATGGCGCTAAATTTTAGTGAATAAAGCATCGATACTCTCCATAAGATAGCGATCTATTCCGAATTCTTACGAAGCGAGCCACCATGCGCCTGCCCAACCCCTACCGCGAAGAGCTCGCCATCGTCCGCCGCAATGTCGACGCAGCGTCCGCCGCGCTCGACTGGCCACCCATCGTCAGTACCGCCCGACCGTGGGTGACGGCGGTGCGCGACAACCCGCCGCCGTTCTGGGCGATGGAGAGCTTGCTCAAGGAATATCCGATCTCGAAGCCTGAAGGGCTCGCGCTGATGCGGCTGGCGGAGGCGTTGCTGCGCGTGCCAGACTCGGCAACAGCGATTGCATTGACGGCAGATCAATTGGGCCGAGCCAACTTCGATGGTTCTGGAGATGGCGTCATGGCGCGGTTATCGAATTCCGTGATTGCGTTATCGAAAAAGACGCTGCCTGACGCTGATCATCCGCCCGGCCTACTCGGCAAACTCGGTGCAAAAACCGTGGTCGCCGGAACGCTCCGCGCCGTGCAGTTACTCGCCAAACAGTTCGTACTCGGCCAAACCATTGAGGAAGCGCTCGCCGAATCAAAGTCGCAGCGCCGTGATGCAAATTACCTGCGCTTCAGTTTCGACATGCTCGGCGAGGGCGCACGCACGATGGACGATGCGGATCGATATTTCGCGAGTTACGAGCATGCCATCGGCAAACTTGCCGATGCGAATACCGGAAAATTGGCGGAAGCAAAGTCGGGAACACTGAATGCAGGCCCCGAAGACCTGGATGGAATTTCCATCAAACTCTCCGCACTGCATCCGCGCTACGAAGACGCGCAGCATGATCGCGTGATGGATGAGCTTGTGCCGCGCGTGTGGCAGCTCTGCGCGCGCGCCGCAGCGGCGCAAATCAATTTGACGATTGATGCGGAAGAAGTTGATCGCCTCGAACTCTCGCTCGATGTGTTCGACGCGCTACTCAAACAGGTGCAAACGAACTGCCCGCAATGGCGCGGCTTCGGACTAGCTTTGCAGGCGTACCAGACACGCTCGCTCGAACTCATCGAACAGGTCGGCGCACTGGCGCGGCAATACAACTTGCACCTCATGTGTCGTCTCGTCAAAGGCGCGTACTGGGACAGCGAGATCAAGCGTGCGCAGGAGATGGGCATGGCAGCCTATCCAGTGTTCACGCACAAACATCATTCCGATTCGAGCTACCTCGCTTGCGCCGCGTCGCTACTGAAACAGAAAGACGCTTTCTTCCCGCAATTTGCCACGCACAACGCGGGCACCATTGCGGCAATTTTTCAAATGGCCGAAAAGTTTGATGCGCCTTTCGAATTGCAACGGCTTCACGGCATGGGCACAGGCGTATATCGCGAACTGCTCAAATCGCATCCAAAGCAAACGCTGCGGGTCTACGCCCCGGTCGGTTCGCACGGCGATTTGCTTGCTTACCTGGTGCGCCGCCTGCTGGAAAACGGCGCGAATTCATCGTTCGTGCATCAGCTGGCAGACGATGATGTTCCGGTCGAAACACTGCTCGAATCACCGCTTTACGTCACCGAAGCGCAGCAATTTCCACTGCCGCAAAACATTCTCGCGCCGCGCGTCAACAGCATGGGCGTTGATCTGACGGTTGAGACGATGCGCGCGCCATTGCTTGCGGCGTTGCAAACAACAATGGTTACGCGCCCCATCGACGCATCTGCTGAGCAGAGCAACGATGCGATGCAATCCGCCCACGCCGCATTCACAACATGGCGCGATGCGCCTGTCGCGGACCGCGCCGCAATGCTCCGTCGTGCTGCGGAAAACCTGCAAGCCGAACTGCCCCGTTTCTGTGGTTTGCTCGTGAAAGAAGCGTTCAAGACGTGGGGCGACGCCGTTGCCGAAGTGCGTGAAGCGATTGATTTCTTGCGCTACTACGCCGACGAAGCAGAGCGTGTCTGCGCACCAATACTGTTGCCCGGCCCGACTGGCGAGAGCAACGTGCTGTACCCGCGCGGTCGCGGCGTCTGGGTATGCATCAGCCCGTGGAATTTTCCGCTGGCGATTTTTATGGGACAGGTGGCCGCCGCGCT
>JBBRVM010000147.1:0-8310 GCA_038246865.1 Burkholderiales bacterium | reverse complement strand
CCCCGCGCCGAGACCCGTTTTCGAAATGCCGGTGATGATGACAGCGGGAATGGCCCACGCGTAGAACCACGGGTCGGTGATGAAATTCAAATCAGGTTCGCGAACCGCGCAGCAATTGACCGACGCGTTGATTCGCATGACTAATCGCTGCATCGGTGGCGGCGCTGTACTTCGCCATGCGCAAAAAACCATGCGGCAACGAATCGAACTCGTCGTGCGCGACTTCGATTTTGGCGTCGCGCAAGGTGCGCACGTAGGCGCGGCCTTCGTCACGCAACGGGTCGCGTCCAGCGGTGACCACGTAGGCAGGTGGCAGGCCCGCGTGCGATTGGGCACGCGACGGCGCAACGCGGTAGTCGTTTGCCGCGTGATCGTCGCCCACGAATTGTCGCCAGTACCACTGCATGTCCGCACGCGTGAGACCGGGTCCGGCGGCGAATTCCTCATAGCTGCCGGTCGCGTACGCTGGCTCAATGCAGGGGTAGAAGAGGGCCTGCAACGCAACGTGAAAATTGCCCTCGTCGCGGGCGCGGATCGCGGTGACGGTCGCGAGGTGCCCGCCTGCGCTGTCGCCAGCCAGCGCGATGGGCGTGGCTGCGTCCTGCGCAACGCGGTCGGCCGCAATCGCAGACGCCGCCTGAAAGCAGGCGTCGGTCAAGGCGTGCCAATTGGCTTCGGGTGCCAGCGGGTAATCGACGCTGACGACCAGCGCGTTCGCTTCAAGTGCAAGGCGCGCGCAGGTGGGCATGTGGGTGTCGTTGTCGCCCACCACCCAGCCGCCGCCGTGAAAATAAATGATCGTGGGCACGGGCTCGTCCGCGCCGTCATGGCCGTAAAACAAGCGCACCGGAACCTTGCCAGCTGCAAGATCAAGCGAAACATCGTTGACCGTCACGCTACCCGGCAGCGGCGTTTTGCCGAGCCCGCACAGCGTCCAGTAACGGCCGCGTCGTTCCAGCGGCGTCGGATCGGCCGACAGCGGCGGAAACGTCGCGCCGAGGTCGGCGAAATAGCGGGCGAGATCAGGGTCGAGAGCGGACATTTTTTGGTACAGCTTTGACGTTAAACGTTTATCACATTGGGGCTGGCAGCGATATTAGCCTGTTATCGACTTATGCCGATTTCGGCGTTTAGCCCCAGTGTAGCCAAGCCTGCATGGAAAAGTTGATGCTGCATTGCGTTCCGAAATCAATGTCCAGCCCGCTCTCGAGCCTCCGCAAATTCGTCGACGATAGCATCGCGACCGAGATACGTTGGCGCGACATCTTCCAATGCTGTGGCAGTGCCGGCAAACGCCGGGAAGGCCGCAGCAGAAACGTTATCGACCGACATCGATTTCACGTTATCTGGCGTCAACGGCTGCGTCGGCACAAACTGCAACACGACCGCCAGCATCGAGGTGATGACGCCGGGCAAGCCGATGATCATGTGCTTGTCGTGCGCAAGCAGCATCACGTAGGCGACCAGTTCTTTTAGCGTGTAGACCTTCGGCCCGACGAGTTCAAAGCGCTGACCGTAGGTTGACTCGTTGTCGAGGGCTACAACAAAAGCACGCGCCACATCGTCCACCCACACCGGCTGAAACTTCGCTAGTGCGCCCGGTAACGCCATCGGAAAAAACGGCGGCAACAGCCTCACGATCTGCGCGAATTTGTTGAGGAAAGAATCGCCACGACCAAAGACCACCGACGGCGCGAAAATCGTAAAATCAAGCCCGCTGGCGCGTACGGCAACTTCGCCTTTCGCCTTTGATTGTTGATACTGACTCGGCGCATCTAGCGAGGCACCCAGCGCGCTCATATGCACATAGCGCGCGACTCCCGCGGCCTTGCACGCAGCGAGTGCGGTCTCGGTGAACGTCACATGCGCGCGCTCGAAATTGCCATTCAAAATGCCGATCAAATTGATCACAGCGTCTTTGCCGCTCGCGAGTCGGGTGAGCGTGGGAAGATCAGACGCATCCGCCTCTTCCACCGTGACGCTGGGCAGTGGAAACAGCGCGCGTGCATTGTCACGTTTGCGTGTTGGCACGGTGATGCTGTGGCCCGCCGCGACGAGTTTGCTGCAAATGGCGCGGCCCACGAAGCCGCTGCCGCCGAGGATCAAAATGTTCATGATGCTTTAATTTTTGGAAAGAGGTCTTGTTAGCGCTTCGCAGGAACGATGCCCAGGCGCTCCCTGATCGACGTCATGCCGCTCCCGCTTAAATGCGAATACCAGACCGCGTTGGCCAGCACTTTTTTAACGTAATCGCGCGTCTCGTTGAACGGAATGGACTCGGCGTAAATCGCGCCTTCCAGCGCGGTGTCAGCCCGCCACGCGCGAGCCCGTCCCGGCCCCGCGTTGTAGGAGGCCGCAGCCATCGGCTCTGAGCCGCCCATCTGATCGAGCACGTTGCGCAAATAGAACGTGCCGAAGCCAGTATTCACACCCACATCAATCAACTGGCTCGGGCGAAATTCGCCGGCTTTCATCCGGGAAGCAATCCATTTGCCCGTTGCAGGCATCACCTGCATCAGACCGAGCGCGCCAGCGGAGGAAACTGCCTCGGCCCAGAAGCGCGATTCCTGCCGGATCAGCCCGAATACGAGACCGTGATCGAGCGCGGATTGCGTTGCCGCCTTTTTGATTTCTGCCGCATAAGGCATCTGATAACGCAGCCCGAAGTCGTGTTGCACCTTGGTTCGCTCGGCCGTGTTGATCGAGCGGTCCCAGACACCTTTGCGGCGCATCCATTCGGCAGCAATCAAGGAGTCCGCATCATTGAATCCCTTGACCACGCTGTACCACTCTTTCGCGGCGTCGGCGCGCAAGCCCAGCTCGGAGAGTTTGAGCACGCGTTTCGTGGCAGCGGATTGATCGAAGCGCTTCAAATCCTCAGCGGTTAGCTTGACGGCACCGGCCTTCAACGCATCGGGCGTCGGCAGCGGCGCGTTGATTTGCTCAGCCGCCAGTAGCCCGTAAAAACTAAATTCCTTCGCCAGATCAACGTAGAGTGCCTGCGCGCCTGCCTTGTCGGAAAGTTCGCCCAGCGCCCGCGCTTTCCAGTAACGCCACGTCGGGTCGCCTTGCCCAGTGCTGGTGTTGCTCATGGCATTAACTGCGCGCAACACGTCCGCCCACGCGCCCACACGCAGCGCGCCGCGCGCGATCCACGCGGCTTGCCAATCGCCAAGCCGCGTCATCGTGGCTTCGTCGCCCGTGCGTTTGAACCACGCAATCGCCTCGTCGCTGTCCAGCCGCCTCGCACTGGCGTAGGCGAGCTGCCCGGCCGCGTAGCGCTGCTCTTCTTCGGTGAATTTGCTACGCATGCCGAACCAGAGATCGCGCGCCTTCGCTACGTCGCTACGCGCGAGCCGGGTCAACGCATACAGAGCCGCTTCGCGACGCCCGCGCGACGTCCATGCGAGCCCCGCGTTGAGATACGCCTCCGGCGAGTTGTGGGCGCGCTGCAAATTGTCTCCACCTGGCGCAATGCCTTCGGGCAATACTTCTGCCACCCGTGAGCCCGCGGTGAACGTGCCGCCATCAGCCGCCGTGCGGAAGCGCCAGATGATGTCGTCAGCGCTCACCTGCTTGCGCCGGGCCAATACGGCAAACGCATCGGCACAGGATTCGGTCAGCCGCTCTTCCCAGACGCCTTTCGGTATTGGCAGCAGATCTTTGGCTTCACCCCGGCCAGCAAGCGCCGTGCGGTAGCAGGCCACTTCGCTGTCGTCGGTATCGAATCCCTCGGATACTGAGGCGAATCCGTCCCAATCGCCCTTTTTGCCGAGCTGCTTCAGCCAGTCAACCCGCATGCGGTCACCGACCGCCGTGCCTGCATGCTTTTTTAGAAAACGATCAATGTCGCCGCGATCAGTACGATCAATCTGCAGACGTAGCGACCAATACTCAACGTAGCCCTCTAGCGCATGACCACGTACCTGGGGCAAAGCGGCCGCAATTCGCCGCAATTCGCCCAGACGAAAGCCTTCGCTCGCGTCTTTGACCGCCGAATCGTTAGCGTGAACAAGAGAGGCCGCAGCGAGGGCGACCACCGTAAAAAGGGGGCGAAGAACTGACATGCACTCTATTTTCCGCGAAGACGGACTTTTATTCAGGGCGTATCCAAAAATTCACTTTATCGGGATGCAGTGCAAGGCGCTGGGCGCGCAGCAACCGGAACGTACGCTCCGGTACGTGAGGATTGCGAGCACCCAGCAACGCAGCAATGCGCCCGAGAAATGAATTTTTTGGATGCGCCCCTTCGATAGAATCCACGGATGCAAAACGGGGCCAACGGAATCGGCCCAGTCGTGGGGCTTGTCATGGGCTCATCCTCCGACTGGGATGTCATGAAAAACGCAGCAGAGATGCTCGAGCGTTTCGGCGTCAATTTCGAGGCGAAAGTGTTGTCCGCGCACCGTACGCCCGATGATATGTTCACCTACGCTGAAACTGCGATGGAGCGCGGCATCCGCATCATCATCGCGGGTGCGGGCGGCGCGGCGCATTTGCCCGGCATGCTGGCGGCAAAAACTACGGTGCCGGTGCTTGGCGTCCCAGTGCCTTCGAAATATTTGCGCGGCGAGGATTCGCTGCTCTCAATTGTGCAAATGCCCAAGGGCATGCCGGTGGCGACGTTTGCCATTGGCGAAGCTGGCGCCGCTAACGCAGCGCTGTTCGCTGTCGCCATGCTCGGGATTTCCAACAAGGCGCTCGCGCAACAATTGCTGTCATTCCGCGATGAGCAAACGGCCAATGCGCGCTCGATGCTGGTGCCGCCGGTTCTAACTGACAAATAAGACCGACAAGTAATGATGTTGCCTGAGGGATCCTGGCTCGGCTGTCTGGGCGGCGGTCAATTGGGACGAATGTTTGTGCACGCTGCGCAGGCGATGGGTTACAAAGTGCTGGTGCTCGACCCGGATGGGAGTGGGCCTGCGGCGCAGGCAGCGGACGATGTGATCGTTGCTGCCTACGATGATGCCGATGCCATTGCGGCCTTCGGCAAACGCGTCGCGGCAGTGACCACTGAATTTGAAAATGTACCTGCCGCCTCGCTCGAAGCGCTCGCGGCGATGGTGCCGACACGGCCCGGAGCGGCGGCAGTGCGCATTGCGCAAGATCGCCGTCAGGAAAAACGATTTTTCGCCGGGCACGGTTTGCCGGTGGGCGAATTTGCCGTGATCGAACGAGCTGAGCAGTTGCGCGATGCGCCGACAGCGCTATTCCCCGGCATTTTGAAGACTGCAACGCTCGGCTACGACGGCAAAGGCCAGCAGCGCGTCACGTCGTCCACGCAAGCGCTGCTCGCCTGGATGAGCATGAAGCAGGCCCCCTGCGTGCTTGAAGCGCTGATTCCGTTTGAGCTTGAGATTTCGGTGCTGGTGGCGCGCAGCGCCGGGGGTGATGTGCGCGTGTGGCCAGTGCAGGAGAACCAGCACGTTAACGGCATTCTTGATCTGACGATAGTTCCGGCGCGAATTGACGAGGCGCTGCGCGATAAAGCGCAGACGCTGGCCCGCGAACTTGTTACGTCGCTCGATTACGTCGGCGTACTCTGCGTTGAAATGTTCGTCACCAGGGGCGGTGTGTTGCTCAACGAAATCGCACCCCGCCCGCACAACAGCGGGCATTACACGATTGAGGCCTGCGTGACTTCGCAGTTCGAGCAACAGGTGCGCGTGCTCGCGGGCGCACCGCTGGGTGACGCCTCGCTCGTGCGGCCTGCTGTGATGGTCAATGTGTTGGGGGACGTGTGGTTTGACGCCTTGACTTCGATGAAACCCGCTTGGAGCGAAGTGCTCGCATTGCCCGGTGCGCATGTGCATCTGTACGGCAAAGCCGAAGCCAGAAAAGCCCGCAAGATGGGGCATGTGACTTGTGTGGCGGCGACGCAGGAAGCGGCTTTGGCGACGGCGGCTGAGGTGAAGCGGATACTGCGGATTTCTTAGCCGCGCGCAGCGCAAATCAGTTCCCTCTCCCTTGAGGGAAGAGGGTTAGGGAGAGGATGATGGTGGAACGAGCGGGTTCGTATGCCACCCGCCGCTCATGCCGCGGGGGCAGTCACTTTCATTGCTTCGCCAAAGAAAGTAACCCAAGAAAGGCGACCCCGACGATTGTCCTGATCCTGCGATGCTCAGAAAAAAGCGGAACGGCCCGAACTCGCTCCGCTCAAACAGCGGGCCGTTCTGATCGCTTTTTTCTCGCGCTTCTCGGGGCCAATCAACAGGGACCCATCGAGCCGATATTTGATCGCTCCGCGATGAGGATTACGAGAACCCGTATGCAAGTATCCGGGCACGCGCAGCGCCGCTGATGACGCGGCCTTTGCCGTATCACGACCACGCACGCTCCAAGCTTCAGGGCGAGCACATGACGCAACTACACTCGGCGTTCAAGCGTCAACATTTTCACCGCAGATATCCATGGCGATTCCCGATTTTCAAACAGTGATGCTCCCGCTACTTACTCTCGCGAGAGACGGACAGGAGCGCTCAATGCGATCCGCCATCGACATTCTTGGGCGTGAATTTCTGCTGTCTGATGACGAACTTGGACAACTGCTACCGAGCGGATCAACCTCGATATTTGGCAGTCGCGTCGCCTGGGCTCGCACCTACCTTAAGCAGAGTGGCTTGTTGGAGTCACCAAAGCGGGGGCTGTTTCGCATTTGCCCTACGGGAATTGCATTGCTGCTCGAAAAGCCGCAAAAGATCAACATGAAATTGCTGGAGCGCTACGAGCCATATCGCGCATTTAAGGCTCGTAGCCGTGCACCGCAGGAAGGCGAGTCGCAACCTCTGGAGTTGCCCGAAGATTCTCAAAAAACTCCCGAGGACGCGCTGGCAGCGGCGTATCAGACGCTACGTGCGAATCTTGAGTCTGAGCTACTCGAGCAAATCAAGTCCTCTTCGCCAGCATTCTTTGAGCGCCTCGTGATCGATTTGCTCGTCGCGATGGGATACGGTGGATCGCGACAAGATGCTGGGCGTGCGATCGGGCGCAGCGGGGATGGCGGCATCGACGGCATCATCAAGGAAGACAAACTGGGTCTTGACGTGATTTATGTTCAAGCCAAAAAATGGGAAGGCTCCGTTGGGCGTCCTGAGATACAAAAATTTGCGGGCGCGCTGCAAGGCCAACGTGCCAACAAAGGCGTAGTGCATTCACTCGCGACGCTATTGACTCTGCAAATCTCGTCAACACAAAAATTATCCTGATTGATGGGTCTCAACTGACGAGTTTGATGATTGATCACAACGTTGCAGTAGCGCCGATGGGAGTGTACGAAATCAAGAAAATTGACCTCGACTATTTTGAGTCAGCGTAGCCCGGATGCTCGCATCCGGGTTTTCGTAGCCCTCATCGCGAAGCGATCAAATATCGGCTCGACGGGCCCCCGTTGATTGGCCCCGAGAAGCGGAAGAAAAATGCGATCAGAACGGCCCGCTGTCTGAGCAGAGCGAGTTCGGGCCGTTCCGCTTTTTTCTGAGCATCGCAGGATCAGGCCAATCGTCGGGGTCGCCTTTTCTTTGGTTACTTGCCTTTGGCGAGCAAAAGAAAGTGATTGCCCCGCGCCATGAGCGGGATCGTGGCATACGAATCACATCATTCGAAGTGCCCCCTCACCCTAACCCTCTCCCGCGAGGGGAGAGGGACATAATCACCTGATGCCCGCTCCGCTCTCCGGCATCCGCGTCCTCGATCTCACCCGCCTTCTCCCTGGCCCCGCCTGCACCCGAATGCTGGCTGAGTGGGGCGCGGAGGTTATCAAGATTGAACCGCCTGAAGGTGACTATGCCAACCGCCTTGGCTTATCGCCTGATGCGCCGCCGGATCAGATCGCGCCGCTCTACACCATCGTGAATCGTGGCAAAACATTTGAACGTCTGGATTTGAAATCTGATGCGGGGCGTGCGCGATTGCTAGCGCTGGTGGCTAGTAGTGATGTGCTAGTTGAAGGCTTTCGTCCTGGTGTCATGGCGCGGCTAGGGCTGGGTTACGAGACTTTGCGTGAGCACAATGCAGCGCTCGTTTATTGCGCGATCACGGGTTACGGCAGCATCGGCCCGTGGGCGTTGCGCGCGGGGCATGACATCAATTACTTGTCGGTCAGCGGCGTGCTCGATCAGGTCGGTGAGCGCGGTCGTCCGCCCTCGATTTCTAACTGGCAGATTGCTGATCTGGCCGGTGGCGCGCTGGCTGCAGCGGCGCGGATTTGTGCGGCGTTGGTGCAGGCGAACGCGACGGGTCTTGGGTCGTTTGTCGACGTGTCGATGACGCATGAAGTGGCGCGGCTCAACATCATCGCGGAGCATGGGT
>JBBRVM010000146.1:0-8320 GCA_038246865.1 Burkholderiales bacterium | reverse complement strand
TGTTGCTCTTCTCTTTAGGGTTGGGGGCCAGCGTGATGGTCGCAACGGCATCGTATCGAGTCTTTGAAATGCCGTATTTCAAGGCGCACGCTCGCCGTCGGCAGAGGTAGGGAGAATTGGCAACACGAAGCCAGTTCGCGCTCAATGCGGTGTGGTTGATCGCTGGCACTTGCTACTGTGCGGTCGCTGGGATTGTGTCGATTCGCCTCCTGGTGTGCCTGGCCGTCGTTTCGCTATTTCAGAGCGTGCTTGGCACTCTCATAAGCAGGCGACTGCGCCCGCTTGGCCCTGCCGCAGAGGGCGTTGCTTATACGGTGGCGTGGGTAGTTTCGTCACTAGCGATACTGGTTGCGGCGCTGATCTCAAAAGTGCTAATCGCGGTGTTGATGGCGCTGTTTGTCATGGCGCTCGTGTGGAGATCGAGACCATCGGAGCAGTTGCGCCTGTGGCAGATCCACAGCGCAGCCTCAGTGCCTTGGGGGTACGGCGCAACGTTGGCTGCAGCAGTAGGTGCCATTGCTTCTTTGTGTTGGTCGTTCCCGGCGCTGGTCGCTGCCGCACAAGGATATTCAGCTTTCGACGCGGCTGTCTGGGTTGACGCACCATTTCACGCAAGCTACCTCACCGCTGTGGCGCGCGCGTTGAACGAAGATGGTTATCTCGACATTCATGGCGCTGGACTGCCGACGCAGCTGTACCACTTGGGGGCCTATGCGATTCCCGCCCTACTCAAGGCCGCCACCGGGGCAGCAGCCCTACCCATGGTGCAAGTCCTGACGGCGTGGGGCGGGATCACTTTAGCCGTTGCGGTGTACGCTTTGGCGTCATGCTTTGCGTCGCGTCCGACCGTGGCGGCAGGGGCAACTTCGATCGTATTATTGATGCCCGACTTTGGGCTGCTGACGGGCGGTCACCCTGCGTTTGGCTTTCATTGGTTGCTGAACGTCGCCACGGCGTCGTCATTTGGTTTGGCGATCGCCCTGGTGGCGTGTGCCGTAATGATTCAGGCGTGCAGGCACCGGTTGCTCTGGGGCATCGCGCTGTCGTGGATGCTGGTGCTGGCGGTGGTTGCGTTCAAAGCACAGCTTTTTGTGCTGATAGCTGTTCCGCTTTTCATCTATCCTGCGCTCATGTGGCCCGGCTACCGCTTGCGAACTCGCATTGCCGTGGCGACTCTAATGCTTTCACTGGTTGCATTGGCCACATGGAGCGCAAGCTTTAGTCACGCGCTCCCACTCGTTCGCTTCGATTTTTCCTCGGCGACTCCGCTGTTGAATGCCGTAGCGACGGATGCCCCGGCATGGCAATCGATGAGGCTGTCCAATGCTGCTGCGCTTGGGCGTGTTTTATCTAGCCTGGTGGTCGTGCTGGCGTTTTCGTTCTGGCTGTTCACGCCATGGGTGGTGATCTGGCTTTTCGCCCGCTTTGTTCCGCAAGCCAAGCCCGTTGTGCGTCCAGTCGCCTGGCCGCTCCTGGCCTTCGCGGGAACGTTTATCGTAGTGGCTGCGGGCTTGGCACCTGACAACCGTATGGCCACAGGTGGACCACTGGAGGTGCCGCTACAAGGGCAAGTCTGGGGCTACGCGTGCTTTGCAATAGCCGCTGCCCTGGGTGTGGCAGAGCGTTGTGCGAGTAGGTGGGGCGACCGGGAACGCGGAATGTTGGCAGTCGGCATTATTGGCGCGGTCGCTCTGATCGGCTGGTGCGCGATTGCCCAACCCGTTCAACGCGCCACTCGAATTCAAACGCCTTCGTTGACAATGGCTCCCTCGCCAGAGGAGATTGCAACACTCAGGACGAGCCCGCTCAACTGTGGCTTACTGTTTGTCGCTGATGGCGATCCACTCTTTGTCTGGCAAGGTGCGCTCGAACAGCCATCCTGGTTAACGCTCTACTCACTCAATCCAACGCCGCGCGCAGAAGTGTCCCAGCGCGGCGAAGCCTGGAACATGCCGCACTCGAATGTCGAACAATGGTTGACTGAGCGCAGCGTCAGCCTGTATGTGATTCCAGACAAATCAGTGCTTCCGATCGGCGCAGTGCCAAAGCGCTCTCCTGATTATGTCGGGCAGCATTTTCGCGCCTGGCGCCTAAGCGGTCTGAAGCCGTGCCGGTGAATCTGAAGCGGGTATCGTCTGGCCATCTTGAGGCAATAGCGCCGCGACAACGGAAGCGAGGACGGGCCAGAGCACGTAACGCAGATCCGCCGTTGGATTCAATAAAGCCATCGGAATCAAGTACATGAAGCCACTCGCCCAGATCGCAATTGCTGGTTGCTGAATAGCTGTCTGAAGTGTGCGAACGCCAGCTTTACGCAGGCGAACAATCAGGTAAAAAAATGGAATCGTCATCCATACGATTGGTGTCGTCCACCACTGCGGCTTCAACCAGTCGATCCAGCTTCGGGCAATGCGTAACAACGCTGGATGCGTAAATTCAAGCGAAGGGTTGTCTCTGAACTGCACATGCCCCGGCTCGTCAGCACCCCCATCGCGCTGAACGTTACGTTTAACCCCAAGCATCTTGGCAAGCACGAATAAACGATGGCTAACGTAGGCGCGCGGGTTGTGCCAGACCGCCCGCCCCCATGCGCTTAGGAGATCCGATTTCTGTGTCGCGGTTAAACCGACAGTCGCATTGGCCCATCGCGCAGTGCTTTTTACGTATAAAGTGACGGCATTTACCGGATCGAAGCTCTGCCTCAGGTCATCCAGTGTGGCGTTGTCACTGATAGACGTGGGCATCAGCATGGCTCCGGAAGCAACCGATAGCGCTTGCAAATCCCAGATAAGTGTTATCGCCCAAGTGTCTGCGTGAGTTTTCGACACAGCGCGTGGAACCAGCGCGTAAACGGTCAGGGCTGTCGCAAACAGCGCCATGGCAATCAAACTAACCAGCCGCATCGATATAGCAGGAGCCAGTCGGTTGTGTTCGATCCGATGCCATTGCAGCGCCGCCAGCCAGCAAAGCGGAGGCAGCGCGCACCATGCGTTGTGGCGGAGGAGTACGGCATAGACCAAAAGCGCGCAGGCGAGCGTTAGTACGCTGCGACTCGTCCATGGCGAAAGGCGCGTAGAGAGCAGGAAATGGAGCAGGGCTGAGGCCGCAAATAGCCACACGGCAAGCGTGACGTCAGACCAAACGTGCGGCAAACAGATCATCACAGTTGGAGCAAGCGCCAGGAGCGCTGCGCAACTCCAGGAGGCGATCCATCCTGCTTGCCTTGTGGCAATGTAGGCCGCAGCCGCCCAATAGATCAAACCGTTCACAACAAACAGGGTGGTGGGGCCATTGCCGAGCTTGCCGAATGCTTGCAGCAGAAAGACCATCCCCGGAGGCCAGAGTGTGGTGATGTCGCCGGTGCGAGCCTGCCACCACTGATATGCAGAGTCGTGAGTCACGTAGCCAGGGTAGAACGCCATAAGCTGAAAAACTGCAACCAGACTAAGCGCAACGACAACGGCAAGGTTGCGGCGAGCACCATCCGCTCTTCCCCGGAAAGCATTCACCGGCATCACTTGTCCGCGCATTGGCGGTGGACTTGTCATCAAGATTTACCTGCGCCCGCGATGGTTGCCATCACCAGATCATACCGAGCCGCTAGTGCCGGTTCCGGCAAGCTTCCCAGTGGAATTTTGGACATCACACTGGCGCCGTAGGCAATGTGCCCGTATTGAACCGCTCGCTCCGCTAGCGCGAGCAGCCCGGCGGGCTCCTTGCTCCAGCGTTCGAACTGCTTGCGCCACTTGTGTCGAATCCGAAGCGTGTTGCGTTCTTGTTCGACACGATTTGCATTGCCAGCGTAGCCCATTCCAGATGTGCCGGAAAACGCGTGCCAGGTGCAGGTCACTTCCGGGACGAACAGGAATTCAGTCCGGGTTCCACAGGCCACAAAAAAATCCAGATCCTCCAAACGGTCAAAACTCACATCAAAACGCAGCCCCTGATCGACGAGCTGTCGGGAAAATAGTGCCGCGTGAATGGCAAATCGATTTTGGTGAAACATCATCAGATGATGCCCGGGCTTTCCAAGCCTGCCGACATCATTGCCGGCGTCGTCGAACACCCGGCAAACCGAATAGGCGAGACGCATATTTGCTTGCGTTTGAATTGCCTCGACAAGGGTTGCAACGTGATGCGGCATCAGCTCGTCATCATCATCGAGAAAATTCAGGTAGCTGCCCTGAGCGTTTGCGAGCAGCATATTGGCAGCGACCGGGCGCGACAGCGGTGCGCTGGTTGACAAGAATCGCAGCGGCGTACCTTTCCACGAGTTTTCTAAGTGGGGGTGTGTCGCGCCCGATGCGGCGACCACCACTATTTCAACATTCGACCACGATTGGGCCGCCGCTGAATCCAGCGCCCGCTCAAGCGTGTTTCGATTCGAACTGCGAATCAGTATGGAGACTTTAGGAGCGTTTTCAGCGTTGGTCATCGATGAATGAAATCTTTGAGCGGACGGTTTGCATGGCGCTGCCCGGCAGGTTGACCGCAAGTTTTAAGGCGCGTCGCCTTCCGCCGCGCCGCCCCCCGGACATCAAATATGCATCACCGCCAAAGCGCCGACCACTACCCCCAGCCCCGCCACACCAAACATGCCGTACTCCACCCAACGTTTCTTGGTAAGCAGAGCAATGGCAGCAAGCGCAATTGCGATTTGCAGAACGGTCGTTGCCTGCGCCCAGCGGTGATGCTGATGCATCTCGTCGTCGCTCTTCTTGTCCCACTCAGTTGACGCCGCTTCAAGCTTCTCTGCGTCTTTCTTGATGTCCGCTTTTTCCTTTTTGTAGCGGGCTATTTCTTCCGTGTAGAACGCCTGCTTCGTCGGCGGCGCAAGTTCAATTGCAAGCTCGCTCAGGTTCTGCTTGCTGCTCTTGGCCTGATAGTAATTCCACTGGTTTGATGCTTCGGTCTTCTTGATCGCTGCGTTGTTTTTGTAGAGACCCGCATTGGCCTGCGTCGCGCCGCCCATATAAGCGAAGATCGCGCCGATGGTGGCAATGATGGCCGTGACCACAGCGATAGCGCCCGCATGCGTATCACCATGCTGCCCCGCATGCTCCAGTTCGTGGTCGTGAGGTCCGTGTACGTGAAATCCGCCACCCGACATGGTGTGTCTTTCTAGTTCAATGTGACTTGTTGAGTGACGTGTCCCGCGCGGTCATGCTTCGCGGAGAGGGAAATGGCGCTGCCTGCTTTTGCACGCACGATCCACGTGAAGCGCTGTCGATCCTGCGTGGCATTGGCACCGGGGAAAAAGCTTACCAGCGTGTGATTGTTATTTCTACCCTCGAGCTGGGTGCCTTCGATGCGCGACTTGCCTTCAACCAGCGTCGCGCCCTCGGGCAGTGTGATCTCGCCGATCACACCACGCACGAGTTTGGATTTACGTGTGACTTTGCTCACGTCGCTCGGCAGATAGCCGGTGTTGTGTACGCCGAAATCGATACGCCACAAATCATTGCCTAGCGCGGTGACCTTGGTCGAATGGTGCTCCAGCTTGGGTGACATCAGCGCCTGAAAAATAATCCACTCCGGAAACTTTTCCACCTCTTTTTCCATGAGGTGTGGCGGCGGATTGCTAAATGTGTAAATGCGATTCCAGCCGCCGAGTTCGACCTTGCCAAGCTCCGGGTGGTCGTACGAATACCAGTCGACGTAGCCCTTGCCCTGATGCGTTTCGTCCGTCCATTTGAGGAGCTTCAAATCGTCTTCGACCGGATGATCGCGGAACCAGTCGATGTACTTGTAGCCCGTGATTCCGGCTTCGCGCATGGGGCTCCAGATTTCCACCACCCAGGCGTATGAGCCAAGCACTGTGTAGAGCCAATCCTGAGTGCCGGTGATCACCTCTTTCGGGTGATATTTGAACTCGTGGAAGACGCTGATCGCGGGGTATCCCGTGAGTTCAGTGCCCTTGTCACCCTGCGTTTTGAACACCCACAAATCCTCAGGCGTCATGTCATCATCAGACTTTGTTCCATGTGGGCGCAGCAGCACGCCGCTCCACGTGTGGAAGAAGAGACCACCACAAATGTTCCGATGTTTATTGATGAACTCCACGCAGGCTCGTACTTCCGGCTCGCTGGTCGGGAAGTCGCCCGCGCCGAGCTGCTCGCCTTCGCCGCGCCATTCCTCAGGGAAATTGCGGTTGAGATCGAGGCCGGTTTTGACGCGTGCGACGGGCAGGTTGAAGCCGTCGTAATTCTTGATGCGACCTTCGGAGACGATGCGGAAGTACTCGCCACCCATTTCGACCGGATCGCGGCGGACCATGAGACGCGTCTCGGTCGCATGCTTCTTCCACGGGCCGTTGACGTCGGGGATACGCATCATCAGGATGCGGCCATCGCCGTCGATATCTTCGGCTTCCAGACCCTCAATGGCGTCCTCGTTGTAGGGATACGGCCGCGTGGATGAACGGATGTACTTTGGCTTGTCGGCCATCGCCCATTCCGCGCCGTCCGGGTTGACGCGAGGGATTACGTAAATCGTGCGGGTGTCGAGCAGCCGCGTGATGTCGACACGTTTGCCGTAATTAGACACCAGCGTATCGATCAGCTTCAAAGCGGCTACGGAGCCGGAAAGCTCGGTCGCGTGAATGTTGGCGTCGACGTAGAACGCGGGCTTGGTCAGCGGCTCGCCGGTGGCGTAGTTGGTGACGGTGACGCACCAGATCGAGCGGCCCTCGTGGCTGGCGCCGATCGACGCCATGCGGGTCAAATTCGGGTGGGCATCAGCGGCTTTGCGCAGCAGGGTGGTAAGTTCTTCAAACTTGACAAAGCGATCGTAGGGGAACATGTAACAGCAGTTTAAAAAGCACAATCGGGCATTGTGCCAAACGCGTGGTGATACAGCGGTGCATAGGGGCGATTAAGGTGCAACTTAACGGATTTCGGAGAAACGGCTTTGTCCTCAAATGACCTTTGCATCGGGGCTAAACGAACAAAACGACCGAAGTTGACTTCAGTAGAAAATAAGCGCTATCCCCTGAGCAGTAGGGCTTCCAGCGAAAAGCTTATTCGCTGAACCGTGCCTCAAGTGCCGCCACCGCAGGCAACGTTTTGCCCTCCAGAAACTCCAGAAACGCCCCGCCCGCTGTCGAGATGTAGCTCACCTTGTCGGCGATGCCGAACTTGTTGATTGCAGCGATGGTGTCACCGCCGCCAGCGATGGAGAAAGCAGTTGATGCAGCGATCGCAGCCGCGATGGCCTTGGTGCCACCCGCGAACTGATCGAACTCGAACACGCCGACCGGGCCGTTCCAGACGATGGTGCCTGCGGTTTCGAGCGTGTGGGCGAGGGCCGTGGCGCTCTGCGGGCCAATATCGAGGATCATGTCGTCGACCGTGACTTCGGCCAGCAATTTGGTCGTCGCCGTTGCGCTTGGCGAAAATTCGGTGGCGCAAACGACATCGGTTGGCAGCGGCACCGATGCGCCGCGCGCGGCCATCTTGTCGATGATGGCTTTAGCCTCGTGAACCAAGTCAGCTTCTGCTAGTGATTTGCCGATTTTGTGGCCTTGTGCCAGAAGAAACGTGTTGGCAATGCCGCCGCCCACAATCAGCTGATCCACCTTGTCGGCGAACGACGCGAGAATGGTGAGCTTGGTGGAGACCTTGGAGCCCGCCACAATCGCCACCAATGGCCGTTTGGGCGCGAGTAGCGCCGCGCCGAGGGCAGAGAGCTCTCCTGCCATCAACGGGCCCGCACAGGCCGTTTTGGCGAAGCGTGCCATACCTTCGGTGGTCGCCTCGGCCCGATGCGCCGTCCCGAACGCGTCATTCGCGTAAACGTCGCACAGCGCGGCCATCTTTTTCGCGAGCGCTTCGTCGTTCTTCTTCTCACCCTTGTTGCAGCGGCAGTTTTCCAGCAGCACCACTTCGCCGGGTGCAACTGTGAATCCGCCGTCCACCCATTTGGCAATCAGGCGCACCGGTTGACTCAGCAGTTCGGAAAGACGAATGGCGATGGGCGCGAGGGAGTCCTCAGGCTTCACTTCGCCCTCGGTCGGTCGTCCCAAATGCGAAGTGACCATCACCGCCGCGCCCGCCTTCACGGCAAAGGCAATCCCCGGCACCGAAGCGCGAATCCGCGTGTCATCCGTGATGTTGCCTGCATCGTCCTGCGGCACGTTGAGATCGGCGCGGATGAACACTCGCTGGTTTTTGAGATCGAGGTCGGTGAGTTTTTTGAAGTTCATGATTGCGGTTACGGTCGTTGCAGGAGCGGGGGGGGGGGGGGGGCCGGGGGCGGCGGGGGCGGCGCCGCCCCCCCCCAAGCACAAAAAAAACAAACAAAAAATGTAAAGGACAGCAGA